>JAVKGW010000011.1 GCA_031460175.1 Armatimonadota bacterium
GATATCCCGCCTGGGCGAGCAGCTCCTTCGCCCGCGCAGGGTTATACGAGGGTCCTGGGTAGTCCTGAAGGGCTGCAGGACTGAACGGGTGCGCAATCTGATTCCACGGGCGCCAGTTCCCGCGGCCGAGCGCCCGGGCGATGGCATCCCGATCCACCGCGTACGCGAGTGCCTCCCGAACCCGGCGATCGGCAAACGGCGAATCCGAGTTCACACTGTCCGGGATGATCATGAGGATCCCCGCACCCGGAGGCCCCGTGATGAGCCGGAACCTCCCGGTATCCCGGAGCTCCGCGATGATGGCGGGATCCCCGAAGCCCGCGATGTCCAGCTGATGGGCCAACAGGGCCGCCTTCCGGGTTTGCTCATCCTGGATGAACCGCATCTCCAGGCGATCCAAATAGGGCTTTCCGCGATCCCAGTACTGGGCAAACCGCACGTAGTCCGCGTACGAGCTCGGATCGTACCGCACGATCCGGAAGGGCCCCGTGCCCACCGGCTGCCACTGGGCCCGCTCCTGTCCCAGCCGCTGGATGGTGGCAGGAGAAGCGATGAGGGCCGCGGATCCTCCCAGAGCAAGGAACACCCCGTTGTCCCACTTCTCCAGGTTCACCCGCACCGTGTACCGGTCCAGCACGTCCACGGACTTGATGTAGGCCGGCAGCCGCCGGACCTTGATGCTCTCCTCCAGGCTGAACTTCACCGCCTCCCCGGTCAGCTCCGTGCCGTCGTGGAACTTGACCCCCCGGCGAAGCCGCAGGACGATGGCCTTCCGGTCCGGGGCCACCTCCCACCGCTCCGCGAGTCTGGGGGAGACCCGCCCGTACGCATCGACCCACACCAGGGTCTCGTACACGGGCATGGCGGCGATGATGCCGAACACGGGCATGATCCACGGGACCCCGAAGGGGCCTCCGGGAGGTTCGTCCGCCACCCGCAGGACCCCTCCCCGTTGGGGCTGCTCCGCAGGACCCGCCAGGCCTACCCCGATCCCTCGGGCGGCCAAGACAACCGCCAGGATCACGCCCAAAGCCAGTCCTCCCATCCTCCGCATCCTAGCTCACCTCCCGTTTCATAACGTTACACCCGATCACATGCGCCTCGCGGGGATTCGGCGGGTAACGGTCTGCCAGACGAAGGTGGGACAGACGGTGGATACTCCCGCGTTCCGCGCTCCCGCCACGATCAACGTAATCGCCTCCGGGGCATGCGCGAACCGCACGAACGCCTCGTCCGGAAGGTCTGGATCCAGCCCCCCTGCCTTCGCAAGGCGCCGCAACTCCCCCGCCCGACGCCCGAAGTGCTCCCACAGGAACGCCCGCACTCGATGCTTGCTCCACCCCGCCTCCGCGATGAGCTGCGCGTGCTCCGGCCCCATCACCACGATGGACCCGTGGCCTCGGGGGGAGGGGAAATATCCTCCTCCGTATGACATGGAGTCCGCGATGTTGAGGAGGATGTGTTCCGGCTGCTTGGAGTCCCGCTGTTCCACGGGCATGGTCCCCCTCGCCCAGGCCACGGTCACCGTGCTCTCGTCCTCCCGAAATCCCCGCTCCACGTGCAACGGTTCCCAGGGGCTCTCCTCCTCGTTCTCCGCGATGCAGAAGCTGTACTTGGCCGGGGTCCCCTGGGTGCTCTGATCGAAGGTGTGGGGCCGGATCCCGAAGGCGTTCATGACCACCAGCCGCAGGGCCCGGCCCACGGTGGCGTTCGCCCGGTCTCCGGGACTGAACACGTTGTCCGTGCCGTTAAAGCCCAGCTCCTGGCGCACGGGACCGTTGATCACCACCAGCACCGCCTGGCCGGTGGTGCTCTGGAACAACCCGCGGCTCACCGGCAGGTCCCGAACAGCCTCCAGCATGGCCAGGACCACGGGGAAGTGCTCCGGCCGACACCCCGCCATGACCGCGTTCGCGGCCGCAAGGCGCACGGTGCACTTCCGCCCCAGGTGCTCCTGCGCGAAGATCACCTCCTCTGGGTCCCGGTCCACCTGCGCGAGGAACTCCTCCACGAACTCCTCCGCGGGAGGCACCACCGGCAACCCGTCCGTCCACCCCTGCTCGTAACAGTACTCGATGGCCGCCCGGGCCTCCCGCACCGCCTCCCGGGTCGGTTCCGTCCGCACTCCTTGACTCATCCTGCCACCTCCTCCTGCAGCAGCCGCACCACTTCCGGAAGGGCCTGCTCCGCCCGGACTCTCAACTCCTCCGGGGAGAGACTGCTGATGGGGTGCGGAATGGCCACATACGGATACCCTTCCAATCCCTGGGTCCGAGCCATGGCGTCCGCGGTGCGGCGGAAGGCATCCGTGATCACCGCGGCAGCCGGAATCCCCCGTTCCTCGAACAGGATGCCGTCGGCCACACTGGCCGCGCTGCAGGACCCTCAGTCCCCGACCCCGGGGATCACGAAATCACACTGCGTCCCGAGCTCCTCCACCAGTTCCGGAGGAACGGGGACCGCGAAGTGCGGCTTGCGCCGCAGCACCACCTCCCGCACCCCGTACCTCTCCCGGAGGAGATCCCCCAGGGCCCTGAGGAAGACATCCGCGTTCCGCTTGCCGTTGTCCACGAGCCCCACCCGGGCCCCCCGCAGGGACCGACCGCCCCTTGGGGCCATGCGCCGCCTGATCTCCTGCACCCCTCCTGTGGGATCCACCAGCACCGCCATTCCCCTCACCTCCCTCCGTTGGAATGATGTGCGATGGCCTCCGAGGGAGACTGCCGGAGAAGGAGGATCCGCCGCGGGTCCAGCCGGAGGTAGACCGCCTCCCCGATCCGCCAAACCGGCGGACCGTAGGCCATCAGGGTCCCCCTTCCCTCGGCCAGGGCGATCCGGTACCGCATCACCGTCCCCTCGAACAGGGCGGAGAGGACCCTCCCTCCCACCACGTTCACGTCCCCCGTGGGTTCCGGCTCCATCACCACGTGCTCGGGCCGGATTCCCACCCACACCCGCTCGCCCCGCGGCACATCGCCTTCCTCCAACCGCACCTGCAGCCGCCCCCAGTCCGTCTCCACCACGGCCACTTGCCCGTTCATCGCCACCAGGCGCCCGGTGAACAGGTTCGTGGTCCCCACGAACTCCGCCACGAACCGGGTCCGGGGCCGCTCGTACAGTTGCTGGGGGGTCCCGACTTCCTCCACCCGTCCCTCCCGCATTACCGCCACCACGTCTGACAGGGACAGCGCCTCCACCTGGTCGTGCGTCACGTAGACCGTGGTAATGCCCAGCTTCCGCTGCAATCCCCGCAGTTCCTCCCGAACCTGCTCCCGCACCTTCGCATCCAGGTTGCTGAGGGGCTCATCCAGGAGCAGAACCTGAGGCTCGTACACCAGGGCCCGGGCCAGGGCCACCCGCTGCTGTTGGCCTCCGCTCAGCAACGGCGCGGGCCGGTCCCCCAACCCTCCCAGTCCCACCAGCTCCAGCGCCGCCTCCACCCGCCTCCGGATCTCCCCGGGGGGCAGGCGCCGCACCCTCAAGGGATACGCCACGTTCTCGAACACCGTCAGGTGCGGCCAGATGGCATAGGACTGGAAGACCATCCCGATGTTCCGGCGCTCCGGAGGGAGATAGATCCCCTGCGCCCGGCTGAAAACCACCTGCTCCCCGAACCGGATCTCCCCGTCATCGGGCCGCTCCAACCCGGCGATGCACCGCAGCACCGTGGTCTTCCCGCACCCGCTGGGGCCCAGCAGGGTCAGGATCTTCCCCTCCGGGGCCTCCAGGGTCACCCCGTCCACGGCCCGGACCCGCTGGCCCTGGAAGGTGAACACCTTCCGGAGGGAGATCAACCGGATGGAGGCCACGACCGATCACCTAAATCTAGCATACCTTGTGCTCTCACGGATCTAGAGCGCGGCGGCCGGCCCGCGCATCCACCGGCGTGCCGCGGCGACCACGACCACACACAGGGCGCTCACGAGCACGCCCAGGGCCGCCATGTCCCCGACCTGCCCGTCCTCCCACAGGTGGAACAGCAGGGGACCCACGGGCTCCGAGCGGGGAGTATACAGGAGGACGGAGGTGCTGAACTCCTGGATGTAGATGGTAAAGAGGATGGCCCAACCCGCGAGGAACCCGGGCCGAACGAGCGGCAGGAGGACCTTCCGGAACGTGCTCCCAAACCCCGCCCCGCAAACCCTCGAGGATTCCTCCAGCTCCCGGTGCACCTGCACCATGGTGGAGGTCATGGCCCTCAGGCCGTAGGGCAGAAACCGCGTGACGTAGCTGATGAGGAGGATCCATAGGGTCCCGTAGATGGGCAGGGGGAGCTGCGCGTAGGCCCAAAGCAGCCCCACCGCGAGGGCCGTCCCGGGAAAGGCCCAGGGCACGAAGGATAGCCCCTCCAGGATCCCGCTGAACCGAGTCCTCCGATGAACGGTGAAGTACGCCACCAGGGAGGCGAGGAGCATGGCCACGGTGGCCCCGCCCAGTGCCAGGGTGAGGCTCACCTGGAGGGCCCGCCCCACCCGACCACTCTGGAGAAGGAACTCGTAGTGCCGGAGCGTGAGCTGGCTCAGCATCTCCCGGCTCGGCACCTGGTAGTAGGGCGTCAAGGAGACGTACACGAGCACCGCCAGGGGGACGATCACGAGCAGCCCGAGGATCCCCAGCGCCACCCCGGAGGCCAGATACCGCCACCGACCCAGGTTGATCACCCGGGGTCGGTATCCCCGTCCCGTGATGGTGGCGTAGCGCTCCGAAAGTGCGGTCAGCCTCCGGTAGATCCCCACCAGGGTGAGGGTGATGGCCAGCTGGCCCACCGCATACGTGGCCGCGAGGTTGTGGTTGGGAGGGAGGGTCGCCAGGGCCTCCCGGAAGATCCTCGTGCTCAGGACCTCGATCCCCACGGGCATCCCCAGGACCACGGGGATATCGAGGCTCTCGATGGCCCGGGCGAAGTTCAGGGTGGCCGTGCCGATGACCGCGGGCGCCATGACGGGGATGGTCACCCGCCGGGTCACATCCAGCACGCCGGACCCCGCCATCCGTCCGGCCTCCTCCAGGGCCGGGTCCATGGCCCGCAGGGCCGCGGAGAGGATGAGGAAGGCGAGGGGCGTGAGCACCAACCCCTCCACGAACATCATCCCGCCCAGGGAGTACCCGTTCAGGACGGGAAGTCCGAGAGGCTGCAACACCCCTCGATTGAGCAGCCCGATGCGGGGGCTCAGCACCAGGCTCCACGAGGTGGCCACGAGGAACCGGGGGATCACGTTGGGCGCCAGACCGATGAGCTCAAACAGGCCCCTGCCCGGTGCATCGGTGCGTACCGTAATCCACGCGAGGACCGTCGCCAGAAGCATGGAAAATGCGGTGGCCCCCGCGGCGAAGAGCAGGGAGTTCACCAGGATCCGGTAGGTCCTCGGATCCGTGTAGGCCTCCCGATAGTGCGCGGTGGTCCAGCGCCCGGGGAGTCCCAGGGGCGCATCGCTGACGCTCCCGTAAAAGAGCATCACCGTGGGGTACAGGGCGAGGAAGCCCACGAGAAGGCCTGTGGCCACCGCCACCCACGTGCCCGTCTCCACCGAGAGCCAGGGGCGCGGGCCTGCCAGTACCCGCCCGTTCATGCCGGTGCCTTGTACCGCGAGGCCACCGTCGCTCGACTATCGCCGCGCAAACACCCTCTCCAGCTCGCGCCGCCACTCCTGCAGCCTTTCGGCTCCCAGGGGCTGCGCCACCTGGAATCGGATCTGCTCCAAGCCTGGGATGGGCGACTTCACCCCCCGCACCAGGACCACCTCCCCTTCCTGCGCGAGGGCCAAAAGGGTGGCCCGGGAGTGGAGGGTCTCCATGAGGAGCCGCGCCGCGTTGGGGTGCGGAGGCCGAGCGCTCACCGCGAAGTGGGCACCCACGGCCATCATGGGATTGATCCGCGCGTAATCGATGGGGGCTCCCTGCGCCCGGAAGAGGGGAACGTAGTGCAGGAGCGTGATCCCGATGGGGTATTCCCCGCTGATCACCTTTGGGGGGACCAGGGGATCCTGCCCCACGAAGGCCGGGTTCTGTTCCGCGAAGCCCCGGAGGAACCGGTCATAATCCCTTCCCAACACGTTGCGGAGCCAGTGCAACCAGAGGGCGATGGTTACGTTCCGCTGGGGATCCGCCATCACGATCTTCCCCCGCCACTTCGGGTCGATGAGATCCAGGTACGACCGGGGGACCTCCGCCGCGGGGACCAGCCGCGGGTTGTAGATCACCGCGTCCGCGATCACCCGGTAGGGGGGAGGGAGGGTGGGATCCCGCCACGTTACCGTGAGTCCCTCGATGGGAGGCCACGGACCCCGACCGATGGCTCCCGCGTCCCGGAGCACCTGCATGGTCTCCGTGGTGCCCTCCGCCACGTCAAAGAGCCACCGGCCCACCCGGGTCTCCGTGAGTGCCCGGTCCAGGATCCCGCTCGCGGAGCTCCTCCACTCCTCCACCGGCACCCCGTATCGTCCCTCATAGATCTTCTTCACCACGTTGAAGATGGGCTCCCGCATGGCCACGTACACGACCACCTTTCCCTCCCGCCGGGCCGCCTGCACCACATCCGGCTGCGCCATCAGCACAGGCGCCCCTGCCAGGCCGAGGAGGGTCAGGACCATCCCCGCCACATGCCATCGGTACCTCATGGTCTCCTCCTGCGTGTTCTGCAAACCTTACTTATGCTTATGGCCGTGCTTTCCATGCGTTCGCGGGCTCCCACCAAGGCCAGGTAGATTTGGTGAGGTGGGCCGTTCCCCGCACCTCGGGCCATGCCACGTAGGTCCGCATGGCCATGAACACCGGAATGACCGTGTAATCCTGCATCAGCAGCCGATGAACTTGTTGGAGCTTGTGCCGCTGGGGCGTAAGGGTCGCCGCAGACTCCTCCACCAGCCGTTCCAGCCCCTCCGGACGCTTCAGGCTGACAAACCCTTCCGGGGAGTTCGTGAAGTAGAACCGGATGTAGTTGTTGAAGTTCGGGAAGTAGCCGTAGAAGTGAAGGAGGACGCCCCGCCATCCGTTCCGCTGGTACTCCACGTACCGCCCGATCTCCGGCGTCTCCAGCTCCGCCCGGATCCCGACTTCCTGGAGATACCGCTGGACCGCCAGGGCAATGTCCCGCTCCAGGTAGAAGGCCTTGATGACCCGGGTGCTGAACCCATTGGGATATCCCGCCTGGGCGAGCAGCTCCTTCGCCCGCGCAGGGTTATACGAGGGTCCTGGGTAGTCCTGAAGGGCTGCAGGACTGAACGGGTGCGCAATCTGATTCCACGGGCGCCAGTTCCCGCGACCGAGCGCCCGGGCGATGGCATCCCGGTCCACCGCGTACGCGACCGCTTCCCGAACCCTCCGGTCCGCGAAGGGAGAATCGGAATTCGCACTGTCCGGAATGATCATCAGGATCCCTGCTCCCGGAGGCCCGGTGATGAGCTGGAACCTCCCTGTATCCCGAAGCTCTGCGATGATGGCAGGGTCTCCGAACCCGGCGATGTCCAGTTGGCGCGCCAGGAGAGCAGCTTTGCGCGTCTGCTCGTCCCGGATGAACCGCAGCTCGAGGCGGTCCAGGTAGGGCTTCCCGCGATCCCAGTATTGATTAAACCGGACATAATCCGCGTACGCGTTCGGGTCATATCGCACGATCCGGAACGGCCCCGTGCCCACCGGCTGCCACTGGGCCCGCTCCTGCCCCAATCGCTGGACGGTGGCAGGGGAAGTAATGAGAACCGCGCTCAGCGAGATGTAGATCCCGTTGTCCCACTTCTCCAGGTTCACCCGCACCGTGTACCGGTCCAGCACGTCCGCGGACTTGATGTAGGCAGGCACCCGCCGGGCCTGGATGTACCCTTCCAAGCTGAACTTCACCGCCTCCGCCGTCATCTCCGTGCCGTCGTGGAAGAGGACTCCCCGCCGCAGCCGGAGGATGAGGGCTTTCCTGTCCGGAGCCACCTCCCATCGCTCCGCGAGCCTCGGCAGGACCCGGTTATACGCGTCCACCCACACCGGGGCCTCGTAGACGGGCATGGCGGCGATGATGCCGAACACGGGCATGATCCACGGCACCCCGAAGGGGCCTCCCGCGGGTTCGTCCGCCACCCGAAGCACCCCTCCCCGCTGGGGCCGCTCCGCAGGACCCGCCAGACCCACCACTCCCTGGATGGACAGGACCACCGCCAGGGCCACGCCAACGGCCAACGCGACCATCTTCCGCATGGCTCTCACCCCCTGCGGGTTATTCGTGCACCCTTGCCTCCGGAACGCCCCGCGTCGCCGTCTGCCAGGCGAAGGTGGGACACACGGTAGACACTCCCGCGTTCCTCGCCCCCGCGATGACCAAGGTAATGGCTTCCGGGCCCGGCGCGAACCGCACGAACGCCTCGTCCGGAAGGTCCGGATCCAGCCCCCCTGCCTTCGCAAGGCGCCGCAACTCCCCCGCCCGACGCCCGAAGTGCTCCCACAGAAACTCCCGCACCCGATGCTTGCTCCACCCCGCCTCCGCGATGAGCTGCGCGTGCTCCGGCCCCATCACCACGATGGACCCGTGCCCGAACCGCCAGGGGAAGTAGGCACCTGCGTAGGACATGGAGTCCGCAATGCTGAGGAGGATGTGCTCCGGCCGCTTGGAGTCCCGCTGCTCCACGTGTAGGGTGCTCTGGGCCAGGGCCACGGTCACTGTGCTTTCCTCCCGGGCAAATCCTCGCTCCACGTGCAACGGCTCCCAGGGGCTCTCCTCCTCGTTCTCCGCGATGCAGAAGCTGTACTTGGCCGGGGTCCCCTGGGTGCTCAGGTCGTACACGTGCGGCCGGATCCCCAAGGCGTTTTGGATCACCAGCCGGATCGCCCGGCCCACGGTGGCGTTCGCCCGGTCCCCGGGGCCCAGGACGTTGTCCTTGCAGTTGAACGCCAGCCGGTTCCGGATCGGGCCGTTCACGATCAGCAAGACCGCCTGGCCATGCTGGGGCATGAGCACCGCTCGGTTTTCGACAAGGGCCTGCAGGGCTTCCAAGGCCGCCAGGACCACGGGGAAGTGCTCCGGCCGACACCCCGCCATGACCGCGTTCGCGGCCGCAAGGCGCACGGTGCAGCTCCTGCCTAAGTGCTCCTGGCTCAGGACCACCTCATCTGGATCCCGTTGTACCTGGGCCAGGAACCTTTGGACGAGCTCCTCCGTGGGAGGTACCACGGGCAATCCGTCCGTCCACCCCTGCTCGTAGCAGAACTCGATCAGGGAAGGAACCGCATCGCCCCTCGGGAGGAACGCTTCCTCCTCCGGGCGCGCAGGACGCTCCCACCCTCTCCCCACGTCCCGGGCTTCTCCCACGCCCAACACACGCAGTACCTCGGGAAGCACCTGTTCTGCCCGGGCCCGAAGCTCCGCGGAGGTGAGGCTACTGAGGGGGTGCGGGATCGCCACATAGGGGTATCCTGGTACTCCCAGGTCCCGGGCTCGGGTATCTGCCATCCCGCGGAAGGCCTCCGTGACCACCACCGCGGTCGGGATCCCTTGCTCCTCCAACGCGATCCCGTCGGCCACACTGGCCGCGGCACAGGCCCCTCAATCTCCCACGGCATGTACCACGAACGTACACGCCTCGGAGAGCTCCCGGAGCATCTCCCGGGGGGCCGGGAGGGTGGGGTTGGGTTTCCGGCGGATGAGGACCTCTCCGACTCCGAAGCGCTCCCGGAGCAGCTCCCCCAACGCCTGTACGAACCGATCCGCATTGCGCTTCCCGCTGTCCACGAGCCCCACCCGGGCTCCCCGGAGCTCGGCCTGACCTCTGGGCGCCAGGGTGCGCGAAATCCGCTCTACCCGCCCGATGGGGGCCACGAGTCCCGGCATGCCGATCCCTCCCCCTGGGACTTCCCGCAGATCCGCGATCCACGCTCCATCAGCGCACCGCCACCTCCACGGGAGGCGTCCCGTAGGTGTGGAAGGTGGCCACGGTGGGCATCCCCCAAGCCTGTCCTCTCTTGCGCTCCGCCTCGCTCCACACGATGGGCCTCCAGTCCGGAGCCAGGATCAGGCGGGCACCCGGACACCCGATCTCCACCCGGTTGCCGCCGGGCTCGTACACGTAGAGGAAGAACGTCTGCTGGACCGCGTGCTTGTAGGGCCCGTACTCGATGAAGATCCCGTGCTCCAGGCAGATGTCCGCGGCCCGCAGGACCTCCTCCCGACTGTCCACCGCATAGCACACGTGGTGGAACCGCCCGCGCGCTCCCGTCTGGTCCTCCGTGATGGCCACCTCATAGCCCTTGTTGTTCGTGGTCACCCACGCGCCCTTCTCCGAGCCGTCGTCGAAGATGATGATCTCCGTGAGCCGGCAGCCCAGGGCCTCCTGCATCAAGATCCGGGTGGCACGCACGTCCGCGGCGAACAGGTTGATGTGATCCAGCCGTCGGAGATTGGCACCTCGCGCGGGAAATCGGGAGGCCTGGTTCTTCAACGCGGGCCTCGTCTCCTCCGTGGGCCGGTACCACTCCACCTCGTAGAAGATCTCCCCCAGGTGGCCGTCCGGGGTCCGGAACTGATAGGCGGGGCCGTGCCCCCGATCCCCCTCGATCCACCCCACGCCGTAGCCCGACCGCTCCAGAGCCTGGACCCGACGGTTGAGGGCCTCCGGGCTTGCGGCGCGGAAGGCGAAGTGGCCCATCCCAGGCAGCCTCGCGGCCGTGAGCTTCAGGGTGTGATGGGCATAGTCGTCCCACCCGCGCAGGTACACGGAGTCCCCGGACTGTTCGGTGATGGTCATCCCCATGACGTCCACGAAGAACCGGAGACTTTCCTCCAGCTTGGGGGTGAGGAGCTCCAGGTGGGCGAGGTGGGCGAGATCACAACTCGGGGGGCTCGGGGGAATCGTCGGGCCCATGAGCTCACTCATGGCTACCTCCTTCGCCACAGGATGCGGAAATCCTCGGCGTGCCTTACGCAGTTTCACTCTAGGAGGATGCCTACGAATCTGTCAACACGCCTGTTGACCGGGTCCATCCGTGTCGTGTACCTTTAGTCAAAGAACGCTCCTGCGGTGTGGGAGCAGAAAAGGGGGACCCATGGGCGAGGAGATCCGGGCGCCCTCGGAGCGGGCGCAGGCGGTGGTTCGCGGCGCGTACGACCTTCACGTGCATACCGGCCCGGACGCCCTCCCCCGCCGTTGTCACGATATCGAGGCGGCGCGGGGATTTCTCCATCGCGGGCTGGCGGGATTTGCCATCAAGTCCCACTACACCTCCACCGCGGCCCGGGCGCGCCTGGTGAACCTCCTGGTGCCCGGCATTCGGGCATTCGGTGCCCTCTGCCTGAACGCCGCCGTGGGCGGCATGAACCCCGTGGCGGTGGAGATCGCGGCGCGGGAGGGCGCCCGGATCATCTGGATGCCCACGGTGGACGCGGAGAACGAGGCCCGGGCCCTCCGGGAGGGGCGCACATCTGAAAAGGCTCCCTACTGGGCCCGCCTCCAGGAGGAGCTGCGTCAGAAGGGGGTCTCCTATGATCCCGTGCGGGTGGTGGACGGATCCGGGAGGGTGCGGCCCGAAACCCGCGAGGTCCTGCGGGCCATCGCGCGGCACGACCTCGTCCTCGCCACGGGACACCTGAGCCGCGACGAGATCTTCGCGGTGGTGGAAGCCGCCAAGCAGGAGGGCATCCGTCGCTTGGTCATCACCCACCCGGACTTTCCCACGCAGGACCTCCCCATGGAGGACCAGCGCCTCCTGGCCCGGGAAGGAGCCCTGCTGGAACGGTGCTTTGCGACCGCGCATACAGGGAAAATATCGTGGGCGGAGCTGTGCACCAGGATCCGGGAGGTGGGGGTGGAGCACTCCCTCCTCAGCAGCGACCTCGGACAACCCACCGCTCCCCCGCCCGAGGACGGCCTCGCCTTGATGGCAGACCGGCTCCTGGAAGCCGGATTTTCTGAGGAAGAGATCCGCATCATGGCGGTGCGCAATCCACAGCGGCTCGTGGACGGTGAGTCCTAACCATGGAAGAGGGAAAGGTCTCCGTCCGACCGCAACGGACAGAGGACTACTGCTACGAGGCCCTACGCCGCGCCATCCTAGAGGGACGGCTGCTCCCCAACCAGCGGCTCGTGGAGGTGGAGCTGGCCCGGACGTTCGGCGTCGGCCGCGCGGCGGTGCGCACCGCGCTGGTACGGCTGGAGCAGGAAGGGATCGTCCAACGGGAGCCCAACCGGGGAGCACGGGTGCGGTTGGTGACCGAGTCGGAGGCCGTGGAGATCCTAGAAGCCCGGGCGGCGCTGGAGTGCCTGACCGTACGATACGCGGCCCGTCGGGCGACCCCCGAGGACATCGGAGAGCTCCAGAAGGTCCTGCGCCGTATGGAGGTTTGCCGGGAGCGGGGCGACCCGCTGGGCTACTCGGAGATGAACCACGAACTTCACCGGATCCTTCTCCGCATCGCCGGGCACGCGACCGCGGCCCGGCTGATCGATGTCCTGCAGGTCCAGAACGTGCGGTATCGCTACCGGACCGTGTTGATCCCCGGCCGGCTCGCCCGATCCCTGGAGGAACACCGGGCCATCGTGGAAGCGGTGGCAAGGGGCGATCCGGACGGTGCGGAAGCCGCCATGCGCCATCACCTCCAGCAGGTGATCGAGGCCATGCGTCAGGCGGCCCAGATGGATCACCTTCGGCGGGTTTGGAATCTGGACTGAAGTTAAGGAGGGAACGCCGTGGAACCCAGCCGCAGGCTTCTTGTGGTCAGTGCCCACGCCGCGGATTTTGTGTGGCGCGCAGGCGGGGCCATCGCCACCGTGACCACCCGAGGCGGAAGCGCCCTGGTGGTGGCCCTCTCCTACGGCGAACGCGGGGAATCCGGGGAGCTTTGGCGGGAACCGGGGCAGACCATCGAGCGGGTGAAGGCCATCCGGCACGAGGAGGCGAGCCGGGCCGCGGAGATCCTGGGGGCCCGGTTCCAGAGCCTCGACCTGGGCGATTACCCCCTCGAGGTGGACCGGAACGCCCTGGAGAAGCTTGCAGAGATCTTCCGGGAGTTCGAGCCGGACTGTGTCCTCACCCACGCGGAACGGGATCCCCTGAACCCAGACCACGCGGTGGCCTTCCAGGCCACGGAACGCGCCCGGCAGCTCGCGGCGGGCGCGGGGGTGGCCAGCGCCTTCCGCACCGTTCTGCCTCCCCGGGTGTTCGCCTTCGAACCGCACCAGCCGGAGCTCTGCGGGTTCGTCCCGGACACCTTCCTGGACATCACGCCCGTGTACGAGCTCAAACAAAAGGCCATGGAGGCCATGGCCTCCCAGAAGTACCTGCAGGAGTACTATGGAGCCATGGCGATCCGCCGGGCCAACCACGCGCGGCGACTCTCAGGCAATTCCCGCATCCGGTACGCGGAAGCCTTCCAGCGCATCCTGCCCATCGTGGTGGAGGCCCTATGAGCTCCCTCTCTCCGGTGGACCCGAAGGAACTGGCAGCGCTCGGCGTGGCCACGCTCTACGAGGCGAGCGGCCGGGCGGGTCTCGTGGAGGGTCCTCTGATCCAGGTGGTTCCTGGGAGTCGGGCCGCGGGGCCGGCCCGCACGGTCCTGTGCGGCCAGGACGACAACCTCATGGTCCACGCGGTCATGGATCAGGTGCGGCCGCAGGAGGTCCTCGTGCTCACCATGCCCAGGCCCGCACCGGTTGCCCTCGTGGGGGAGCTGCTGGCCATCCAGGCCAAGAGGCGGGGGGCTGCGGCACTCCTGGTGGACGCCGCGGTCCGGGACGTGGAAGCCCTCCGCGACCTGGGCCTCCCCATCTGGACACGGTACGTGAGCGTCCGGGGCGCCACGAAGGATGTGGTGGGGGCCATCAACGTGCCGGTGACCGTGGGGGGTGCGGAGATCCGCCCCGGAGACTGGGTGGTCCTGGACGCGGACGGGGCGGTGGTCATCGCCGCGGAGCGCCTCCCGGAGGTCGTGCAGGCCGCCCGGGCCCGTGCGGTGCGCGAACAGGATCTGCGGCGAAAGCTCGAGGCGGGACAGCTCACCTACGACCTCCACGGCCTGCGCGCCAAGGTGGAAGGGACCGCGGCCCCCCGATCCCCGAGGCCGTAAACCCGATCCGGGGTTCTTGGCGACCGCGATCTCCGAGGGGGTTCGTTTCAGGGAACCCGCCCGGGTGTCGCCGCTCCCAGGGCCTGCCACCGGTGGATCAGGTCCTGGAGCAGGCGGGTGTGCACCCGGCCTTCCTGGAACTCCGGGGTGGAGACCACAAACCGCAGGAAGGGAATGGTGGTGGCGATCCCCTCCACCCGGAAGGCCCCCAGCGCTTCCTGCATCCGCCGGACGGCCTCCTCCCGATCCTGGCCGTACGCGATGAGCTTGCCGAGGAGGGAGTCGTAGTAGACGGGGACCTCATACCCCGCAAAACAGTGGGTGTCCAACCGGATCCCCGGCCCCTGGGGGGCATTCCAGACGGTGATCCTCCCCGGGGAAGGTTGGAAGGCCCTCGTCGCGTCCTCCGCGGTTAGGCGGCACTCGATGGCGTGCCCCGCGAACCGGACCTCCTCCTGACGCCAGCGGAGGGGTTCCCCTGCCGCGATGCGGAACTGCTCCTGGACGATGTCGATGCCGGTTACGGCCTCCGTGACGGGGTGTTCCACCTGGATGCGGGTGTTCATCTCCAGGAAGTAGAACCGTTCCGCCTCCACGTCCACCAGGAACTCCAGAGTCCCCGCGTTCAGGTACCCCATGGATCGAGCAAGGGTCACCGCCGCGCTCCAGAGGGAAGTCCGCAGGGAGTCGGAGAGATTTGGGGCGAGGGCTTCCTCGACCACCTTCTGGTGCCGCCGCTGGAGGGAGCAGTCCCGATCTCCCAGGTGAAGCACGGTGCCATGGGCATCCGCGAGGATCTGGACCTCCACGTGCCGGGCGTGCGGGACGTACCGCTCCAGGTACAGGGTGTCATCCCCGAAGGCCGCCCGGGCCTCCCCCGCGGCCGCCGCGAAGTGCGCCTCCAGCTCCCGGGGGGTATGCGCCACCTTCATCCCCCGCCCCCCGCCCCCCGCGGCTGCCTTGAGCATCACCGGGAAGCCGATTTCCTCCGCCTTCCGCACCGCCTCTCCCGCAGACCGGACCGGCTCGGAACCCGGGAGCACCGGCACCCCGCACCGCTCCGCCAGCCGCCGGGCCTCCAGCTTGTTGCCCATGAGCCGGATCTGCTCGGGCCTGGGCCCGACGAACACGAGCCCGTACTCCGCGCACGCCTCCGCCAGCTCCGGGGACTCCGCCAAAAACCCATATCCCGGGTGTACGGCATCCGCTCCGGTCCCGAGGGCGGCCGCGACGATGGCCCCGATGTTGAGGTAGCTGTGCTGGGCACTGGCGGGACCGATGCACACCACCCGGTCCGCCATCCGGGCCGGGAGGCTCTCCCGATCCGCCTCCGAGACGGCGAGTACGGCCTCCAGCCCCAGCGCCCGGCACGCCCGGATGATCCGGACCGCGATCTCTCCCCGGTTGGCGATGAGGACCCGGGAAACGCCCACTTTCCTCCCCTCGGATCAGGCGGGACGGACCCGGAAGAGGGGCTGACCGAACTCCACGAACTGACCGTCCTGAACCAGGATTTCCGTGATGACCCCCCGCACGCCCGCCCGCACCGCGTTGAACACCTTCATCACCTCGATGAGGCCCACGGTGGTGTCCTCCTCCACGAAGGTGCCCACCGTCACAAAAGGCGGGGCCCCCGGTTCGGGTTGGGCGTAAAATCGGCCCACGATGGGGGCTCGGATGAACACCGCCTCCTCCACCGCGGTCGCCGTGGGAGAGGTCGCGGAGCCGTCCTGTTCCCGTTTGGGGGAGGGCTCCTCTCCTCCGGGCCCACTGCGGGGGGTCTCCCTTACCCCTACCGGGGAGGGGGGAATCGCGGCGGATTCCTGGGTCCGGGGCAGAGAGGATCGCTCGTCCTCCTTCCGGGACGGGCCCCCCTCCCGCTCCTCTCCCCTTCCGCCCTTGCTGATGGTGAGCTTCAGATCCCCGACTTCCAGCTGCAGGAAGTCAAAGGAGGATCGCTCCAGGACCTCCACCAGTTTGACGATCTGCTCGATCTCCGCCTCGGAGAGAAAGCCGATCCGGTCCTCCACCTGTCTCCCCCCGCGTGAGACGCAAAACTCGAACAGCAACCTGGCAGGGGCGCCGGGACTCGAACCCGGAACCTCCGGTTTTGGAGACCGGCGCTCTGGCCAGTTCGAGCTACGCCCCTGTGGCCGACCCTATGATATCATGAGGAGTGGAGGAGGGCCAGGAACTCCTGGTACCGCCAGGGAGCCCGCTTGATCATCTTCTGGACCAGCTGCTCCCTTTCCTCCCGGCTCTGGGCCCTCTGGAGGCGCTCCCGGAGTTTCCGGATCCGTTCCCGCCGGTGACGCCGACGTCGAAGCTCCCGGTCCCGTTCCCGGAGGGGCATGACCCTACCTCGTCTCCCGGTGTGGGGTGTGCTTGCGGCACCACCGGCAGTACTTCCGCAATTCCAGCCGATCGGGATCGTTCTTCTTATTCTTCTGGGTCACGTAGTTCCGCCGCTTGCACACCGTACACGCCAGCGTGATGATCTCCCGGGCCATGCGGCATCACTCCAGGATCTTGGTCACAACCCCTGCCCCCACGGTCCTCCCCCCTTCCCGGATGGCGAACCGCAGCCCCTCTTCCAGGGCGATGGGGGCGATGAGCTCCACCTCCAGGTTCACGTTGTCGCCCGGCATGACCATCTCCACCCCGCTGGGGAGCTTGATGGTCCCCGTGACGTCCGTGGTCCGGAAGTAGAACTGGGGCCGGTATCCGCTGAAGAAGGGGGTATGCCGACCCCCCTCCTCCTTGGTGAGCACGTACACCTCCGCCAGGAACTTCGTGTGGGGCTTGATGGTGCCCGGTTTGGCGATGACCATGCCCCGCTCCACGTCGTCCCGCTCCACCCCGCGCAGCAGGATCCCGATGTTGTCCCCTGCCACGGCCTCGTCCAGGACCTTCCGGAACATCTCCAGCCCCGTCACCACCGTCTTCCGGGGCTCCGCCCGGAATCCCACGATCTCCACTTCCTCGCCCAGCTTGATGCGGCCCCGTTCCACCCGACCCGTGGCCACGGTTCCCCGCCCCGTGATGGAGAACACATCCTCCACGCTCATGAGGAAGGGCTTGTCCACGTCCCGAACGGGCAGCGGGATGTAGTTGTCCACCGCATCCATGAGCTCGTAGATCTTGTCCACCCAGGGGTCGTCCCCCCGCCGGATGTTGGGGTTGCCCTCCAGGGCCTCCAAGGCCTTGAGGGCGGACCCTTTCACCACCGGCACCTCGTCCCCGGGGAACCCGTATCGGCTCAACAGCTCCCGGACCTCGACCTCCACGAGCTCCAGGAGCTCCGGGTCATCCACCATGTCCACCTTGTTGAGGAAGACCACGATGGCGGGGACGTTGACCTGCCGCGCCAGGAGGATGTGCTCCCGGGTCTGGGGCATGGGGCCGTCCGCGGCACTCACCACCAGGATGGCCCCGTCCATCTGCGCGGCACCCGTGATCATGTTCTTGATGTAGTCCGCGTGCCCCGGGCAGTCCACGTGCGCGTAGTGCCGCTTCTCGGTCTCATACTCCACGTGGCTGATGTTGATGGTGAGTCCTCGGGCCCGCTCCTCGGGGGCGTTGTCGATGTCGTAGTACCCCTTGGGCTGCGCCAAGCCATAGTGGGCCATGGCGTGGGTGATGGCCGCGGTTAGGGTGGTCTTGCCATGGTCCACGTGCCCAATGGTCCCGATGTTCACGTGAGGCTTCTTCCGCTCGAACTTCGGCTTCGCCATACAGATCCTCCCTTACCGGAAATCCTGGCTGGAGCCCACGACCGGACTCGAACCGGTGACCTCGTCCTTACCAAGGACGCGCTCTGCCTCCTGAGCTACGTGGGCACACTCCCGCAACGCGCCTCAGGGCACAAACCGCTTCGGCCCGGGGGTCCGTGGGCCCAAACCCCCGACGATTATAGCAACGCCCCCCCGGGTGTCAAGGAAATGCGGGACCCCCGGCCCCCGGTACGAATCCCTTGCACCTCCGGGAGGGGCTCCCTAGGATAGGGGGTGCTGTAACCCAGGTCGGGATCGGCGAGGAGGGAGCGCATGTGGTCGGTGCCGAAGGCCATCACCCTGACCTCGGGGTCCGGGGAGGGGAGCACGGAGATCAACGCGTTTGACCGGGCCCTCCTCAACGCCGGGATTGCGAACCTGAACTTCCTCCGGGTCACCAGCATCCTGCCCGCCGGCTGCCGGATCGTTCCCATGCGGAGGATCCCCGCGGGGACCCTCATGCCCGCGGTGTACGCACGGATCACCAGCCACGTCCCCGGGGAACGGATCGCGGCCGCCATCGGCGTGGGCTTCAGCGAGGACTCGTACGGGGTGATCATGGAGTACTCCCACCGGGGGACCGCGGAGAACGCGGAGCAGATCGTCCGCCGGATGGTGCGGGAAGCCTTTGAGAGCCGTGATCTGCGGTTGCGGGAGGTGGTGGTGGAGTCCACGGAGCACGTGGTGGAGCGCATCGGGTGCTCCGTGGCCGCCGTCCTCTTCTGGCCCGAGTGAGCGGCCGTGCGAAGGGCTTCCCCCGCGCCCCGGTCCAGGCACAGGAGGAAGGAGCGATGGAGGAGTGGTTTCGGGACACCGGTGCGGAAGGGTTCGCCAACGCGTATCGCATTGAGGAAGTGCTCTTCGACGGACGTTCCCGGTACCAGCACGTGCAGGTGGTGCGCAACGCGTTCTTCGGCCGGATGCTCTTGCTGGACGAGGCGGTGCAGACCACGGAGGCGGACGAGTTCATCTACCACGAGATGCTGGCCCATCTCCCCCTCGTCACGCACCCCGCCCCCACCTCCCTCCTCATCATCGGAGGAGGGGATGGTGGACTCCTGGAGGAAGCCCTCAAGCATCCCCTGAGGCGGGCGGTCATGGTGGAGATCGACGAGCTGGTGGTGGAGGTCATCCGACGGTACATCCCGGAGATCCCGAAGGGCGCCTTCGAGGACCCCCGGGTGGAGCTCCGATTCGAGGATGGATTCACCTACGTCCGCCGCACGGAGAGCCGGTTCGACGTGGCCCTGGTGGATTCCACGGACCCCCAGGGCCCCTCCGTGCCCTTGTTCAGCGCGGAGTTCTACGGGGATCTTTACCGCGTCCTCACGGAGGAGGGCGTGCTGGCCGTGCAGAGCGGTTCCCCCCTCTACCAGCGCGATCTCATCCTCCAGGTCCGGCGGAACCTGAAGCAGCACTTCCCCATCGTCCGCACCTTCCTGGTCTCCATCCCTACCTACCCGGGGGCCTTTTGGTCCTTCACCCTGGGCTCCAAGGGACCAGATCCGCTGGCGATCTCCCCCGGGGTGATCGAGGACCGGATCGCGGGGATGAACCTCCAGTACTACACCGCGGCCCGCCACCACGAATCCCTCACGGCCCCGCCCTTCCTGCGCGAGGTGCTTGAGGCGTAGTGCGGTTCCTGGGTACCCAGGGGATCCCCCACCCCCGTGCGGCGATCATCGGAGTCCCGTACGATGCCACCCAGTCCTACCGCCGCGGGGCGGCGCAGGGACCGGAGGCCATCCGGGCCGCCTCCTGGAGTCTGGAGACCTATAGCCCCGCGCTGGACCGGGATCTCGAGGCGCACCTGGCGGTGGCGGATCTCGGGGATCTCCCCGTGGTGGGGCTCGACCCTCCCGACATGGTGGAGGCGGTGACCCGGGCGGTGGCCTCCCTGGACGCGGGTACGGCTCCGGTACTGCTGGGGGGCGATCACACCCTCACCCTGGGCGCGGTGCGGGCCCTACATGCCCGCCATCCGGATCTTATGGTGGTCCAGGTGGACGCCCACGCGGATCTGCGGGACGTCTACGAGGGGAACCCCCTGTCCCACGCCTGCGTGATGCGGCGGGTGTGGGAGGTGGTGGGTGACCGCCGGATCGTGCAGATGGGGGTACGGTCAGGGATCCGGGAGGAATTCGAATTCGCGCGGGCACACTGCCGGTGGAGCCTGGGGGCCCTCGCCCTCCCGGACACGGTGAGGCACGAGCTCCGGCAGGTCCCCGTCTACCTCACCCTGGATCTGGACGTGCTGGACCCAGCCTTCGCGCCCGGGGTCGGGAATCCGGAACCGGGAGGGCCCTCCTTCCAGGACCTCTGGGGGGCCCTGCGGGCCCTCGGGCACCTGAGGGTGGTGGGGCTGGACCTCGTGGAGCTGGCACCCTCCCTGGACCCCTCCGGGGTCAGCGCGGTGGTGGCTGCGAAACTCCTCCGGGAGATCCTCCTGCTGTTCTTCACCGCCGGGTGAGCTCGAAGCGTACCTGCTCGTGGAACCCTTCCAAGAGGTCCAGGAATTCCCGGCGGGGAGCGCCGGCGCTTGCCGCCGGGAAGGAACCGGGGGCCAGGAGTGCGCGGATCTCGGAGAAGGTCATTCCGCGGTCCCGGAGGTCCTCGATTCGATCCAGGGGCGCCCCCGTGGCCCGGTGGAGGGCGAGGATCCGATCGGTCTCTCCTCCCGGATCCGTCCCCTGCGCGAAGGCCAGCAGGACCGCGGTGGGAACGTTGCCCACCGCGGCGAACCGGAGCCCCGCCCGCTCCCACACCAGGACCCGGAAGGGACCGGAAGTGTACAGGCGCGCCTCCAGGTCCTCGAGGCGTAGCGGGATCCCGCCGACCGGGAAGCCCAAGCGACGGGCAGGAACCTGGAACAGGGAGACCGCGGTCACCCCGTCCCCGTACCGGAGGACCACGGCTTCCACGCCGCCCAGACGGGAAACCCCGACACCCAGGTACCGGAATCCCGCGGGCAGCTCCGCGGGCGCCACCGGGAGGAATCCCACGTGCGCGGCCAGGACGGAGAGGCGGCTGGCCCGCGATCCTTCCGGTCGGAGGTCCACCACCCGGGCCCGGGCAGGGGGCCGGAACCGGAAGAGGGCCGGGGGGAGGTCTCCCCCGATGCTGATCCGGGTGAAGGTTGAGGCGAAGAACACCCCGCGCTCCGGGTCCGACTCCTGCCAGGCAAGGATCAACCCCGTGGCCCGGTCAACCCAGATCCTCCGGTGAATCCCCTGGCCCTTCGGCACCACCTCCACGAGGTAGGCAGGGCGGGTGACGACCCGGGTGATGCCCAGGAGCCGCACGTGGTAACGCTCCGCCAGCGCGTCCAGCTCCTGGGGAACACGACGGCTGAGGGATGGACCCCGCACCACCAGGTGCACGGAAGGCTCATAGTGCCAGCTCTCCTGACCGGTGTCCACGAAGATCCGCCCCGCAACCCTCTCGGGAGAGAGGAACTCCATGCGGTAAGCGTCCGGACGGCGGTGTATCTCCAGGAGGGTGACGGATTCCACCCTCCCCTCCCGGCGGACCGCGAGGACCTTCGTCCCCTCGTAGTTCGCCGTCCGGGGTGCGGACATCGCCCATCGGAGGACGGTGAGGGGGGAGGTGACCCACCTGCCCGCACTTCCTCCCGCCGCCAGCACCACCGCGGTCAACACCGCGCCCAGGCGGCTCACCGACCCTCCTCCGGGAGACGCTCTCCCGCAAGGGAGAGGTGGGCATCCGTAAGGGTGATGCCCAGGTAGGCCCGATCCACCAGGGGATCCGCGGAGACCTGGAGGGCGTGCTCCCGCACGAGGAATTCCACCTCCGCCTTCGCATCGAGGATGCCCTCCGGCCCCGGACGGAGGAGAGGGACTGCGCCGAGGAGCGCGACCGCCGCGAGGCAGGCCGCCGCGAGCACGAAGCGGGTCAGGGCGTTCGCGAACAGCCCGCGGATCGCGGGCACCTGACCCGTCCACCCTCTGATCCTCCCCGCTCCCCGCACGGCCTGGAGGAGGTCCGCGGTGAGATCCCCGGGGAGGGGCCGATCCGGGAGGGCCCGGAGGGCCTCGCGCACCCGACGGAGATCCTCCAGGAACGCCCGGGCTTCCGGATCCGTACGCAGGAGGCGCTCCACCTCCGCCCGCTCCTGGGGAGTCACCTCCTCGTCCAGAAAACAGGAGAGCAGCCGTTCCAAGCGGCGGTTCACGGTCCTTCCTCCTCCGCCCCGGTGCGACCAATCCCCGACGGACGGTAAAAGGGAGCCAGGCGGTCCCGCAGGAAGCGCCTGGCCCGGTGCAGGCGCGACTTCACCGTCCCGATGGGAACCCGCAGGATACTGGCCACCTCCTCGTAGGAAAACCCCTGGATGTCCACCAGGACCACCACCGCCCGGAGGTCCGGAGCCAGGGCCCCCAGGGCGTTCTGGATCTCGGCGTCCATCACGGGACTCACCACCTGCTCCTCAGGGTTGCTGGACTCGTCCGGCACCGCCCGCTCCACCTCGTCCCCTCGGGGTGTGGTAACGGGGACGTCCAGGGACTCCGTCCGCATCCTGCCCCGCTTCCGGAGATGGTCGATGAAGAGGTTCAGGACGATCCGGTACAGCCATCCCTCGAGCGGTACCCCGGGTTCCACCCGGGGCAGTGCCCGGTAGACCCTCAGGAAGGCCTCCTGGGTCAGGTCCTTCGCGTCCGCCTCGTTCCCGCTGAGGCGGTACGCGATGTTGTACACGTGCCGGCCGTAGCGGTGAACGATGGCCTCGAAGTGCAGGGCTTCCTCCCCGACGACGGCCGGGCGGCCCGCCGGGGAATCCGGCACCAGGGCACCCTCAAAGAGGTCCGTCACGCCCATGCCTACGGAGGAGGAGGAGGAGCGGTTCCGTCCCAACGTTGATTCCCTCAACGCGGCTTTCCGGTGCGTTGATTCCACGGAATGCCGGAGTTCACCTCCCGGGAGACCCTGCTCATCGCCCTGGCGGCCGCGCTGGCCATGGGGGCCCTGCTGGCCCGGGCCCTGGCTCCCCTCCCCCCGCCGGTGGTGATCCAAGCCCCGGAGCAGCCTTCCCCATCTCCCCCAGGGGTGACTCCTCGGACCCTCCCGCTTCCCGAGTTCACCGGGCCCATCTCCCTCAACACGGCAACCCGGGAGGAGCTGGAACAGCTGCCGGGCATCGGGCCGAAGCTCGCGGAGCGGATCGTACGGGATCGGACCCTGGGAGGGCCTTACGCCCGGCTGGAGGATCTCCAACGGGTGAAGGGCGTGGGACCGAAGCTCATCGAACGGATCCGTCCCTACGTCCGGGTTCCCTGACCCCTCGCCTCCTCGGGCACCGGCTCGGTAACGAGGTTGAGAACCCTCCCCGGTACGTAGACCACGTCCTTCACCCGGCGGCCGTTGAGGATCTGCTGGACCTTGGAACTCTCGAGGGCCAGCTCCCGCGCCCGGTCCGGAGGGATATCCGCGGGGACGACGATCCGATCCCGCACCCGGCCGTCCACCTGCACCACCAGGGTGATCTCCGGAGCCCGGGCCAGCTCCGGGTCGTAGGTGGGCCAGCTCTGGGTGTGCACGCTGTATGCCCCGCCGATGCGCTCCCACAGCTCCTCCGCCAGGTGCGGGGTGATGGGGGCCAGCAGGAGCACGAGGGTGCGGATGGCCTCCGCCCAGGCCTCCGTACCCCGCAGCTGGCCGCGGACCCGGCCCAGATGGTTGGTGAACTCCATGAGGGCCGCGATGGCGGTGTTGAAGCCGAACTGCTCGAAGTCCTCCGTCACACGCTTGGTGGTCCGATGGGTCCACCGCCGCAGCTCCAGCTCGGCCTTGGGATCCCCGCTCCGGCTCGGGCGGCGCACGTCCTCCGCGCTGCCCGTGACGAGGTCCCACACCCGCCGCAGGAACCGCGCCACCCCCTCGATGTCCCGGCTGCTCCACGGCCCGCCTTCTGCCCAGGGCCGCATGAACATGAGGTAGGCCCGTACGGTGTCCGCCCCGTACTTCGCGACCTGCTCATCGGGGTCCACCACGTTGCCCCGGGATTTGCTCATCTTCTCGCCGTCTTCTCCCAGGATCACGCCCTGATTGAAGAGGCGCAGCATGGGCTCCCGGAACCGGAGAAGCCCCAGGTCCGCCAGAGCCTTGGTGAAGAACCGGGTGTACAGGAGGTGCATCACCGCGTGCTCGGCCCCGCCCGTGTACTGGTCCACGGGGCACCAGTAGTGCACCTCCTCCACGTCGAAGGGGCCCTGATCGTAATGCGGGGAGACGTACCGGTACTGGTACCAGGAGGAGTCCACGAAGGTGTCCATGGTGTCCGTCTCCCGCTGGGCCTCCCCGCCGCACCGGGGGCACCGGGTCCGACGGAACCCCTCGTGGTACTTCAGGGGGGACTCTCCCGTGGGCATGAAGTCCACGTCCTCGGGCAGCAGCACCGGCAGGTCCTCGTACGGCACGGGCACGGTCCCGCACCGCGGGCAGTAGATGATCGGGATCGGGGTCCCCCAGTACCGCTGGCGGCTGATGAGCCAGTCCCGCAGCCGGTAGCGCACCGCGGCCTTCCCCCTGCCCTGGCCCTCGAGCCACCGGATGACCTGTGGGATCCCCTCGGGGACCCGCGTCCCGTCAAAGGGGCCGGAGTGCACCATGCGGCCCGGGCCCTCATAGGCGCGCTCCAGGGGCTCTTGCAGGGGCTCGCCTTCGGGCTGGACCACCACCCGGATGGGGAGGCCGAACTTCCGGGCGAACTCGAAGTCCCGCTGGTCGTGGGCAGGAACCCCCATGATGGCGCCCGTGCCGTAGCCCATGAGGACGTAGTCCGCGATCCACACGGGGATGCGCTCCCCGGTCACGGGGTTCTCCGCGTACGCGCCCAGGAACACCCCGGTCTTCTCCCGCTCCGTGCTCATCCGCTCGATCTCGCTCTGCCGCCGGGCCTGGTAGATGTACGCCTCCACCGCCTCCCGGCGGTCCGGGGCCGTGAGGACTTCCACGAGCGGGTGCTCGGGCGCCAGGACGAGGAAGGTGGCGCCCCACAAGGTGTCCGGCCGGGTGGTGAAGACCGGGACCTCATGCGCGGAGCCGTCCGGAGCAATGGCCCGGAAATTCACCTCCGCCCCCTCGCTCCGGCCGATCCAGTTGCGCTGCATGGTGACGATGCGTTCGGGCCACTGGATCCCGGAGAAGTCCAGGAGCTCATCCGCGTACTTCGTGATCCGGAAGAACCACTGCTCCAGATCCCGCTTGATGACGGGGGTATCACACCGCTCACACCGACGGTCCGGTCCCACCACCTGTTCCCGGGCCAGGGTGGTGTTGCAGTGGGGGCACCAGTCCACGGGGGCTTTGGCGCGGTAGGCGAGCCCCGCCTCGTAGAACTTTAAAAAGAACCACTGGTTCCACTTGTAGTACTCGGGCTCGCAGGTGACGACCTCCCGTGACCAGTCCCACATGGCGCCCATAGACCGCAGCTGAGCCCGCATGCGCTCGATGTTCTGCAGGGTCCAGGTCTTGGGGTGGATGCCGTGCTTGATGGCCGCGTTCTCCGCGGGAAGCCCGAAGGCATCGAACCCGATGGGGAAGAGCACGTTGTAGCCCTGCATGCGCCGGAAGCGGGCCGCGGCGTCGCTCGGGGCCATGGCGTACCAGTGGCCGATGTGGAGATCCCCGCTGGGGTAGGGGTACATGGTGAGGAAGTAGAACTTGGGCCGGTCGCTGCGCTGGGGCGTGCGGTAGAGCCCATCCTGCTCCCACCGGGCCTGCCACTTCGCCTCGATGGCTTTGGGATCGTACCGGGGAGGCATCGCCTCACGCTCCTTCCACGTGGGTGAGCCAGCCGTGCCGGTCGGGGACCTCCCCCCGCACGATGGCGAAGAAGGCGTCCTGGATCCTCCGGGTCACGGGCCCGGGCTGACCCTGCCCGATGGTCTGCCGGTCCACGGATCGCACGGGGGTGATCTCCGCCGCGGTCCCCGTGAGGAAGACCTCGTCCGCCACGTACAGCATCTCCCGGGGGATGGGGACTTCCCGTACCTCGTACCCCAGCTCCCGGGCCAGGGTGATGGCCACCTGCCGGGTGATGCCGGGGAGGATGGACTGGGCGAGGGGGGGCGTGTAGAGGATCCCGGAACGCACCAGGAAGAGGTTCTCCCCGCTGCCCTCGCTCACGTATCCCTGGACGTCCAGCATGATGGCCTCCGCGTACCCGTTGTCCACGGCCTCCATGGTGGCGAGCTGGGAGTTCACGTAGTTGCCCGCGATCTTGCCCATGGCGGGGTGGGTGGAGGGGGCCATCCGCCGCCACGAGGAGATCATCACGTCCACGCCCTTCTCGAGGGCTTCTCCCCCCAGGTAAGCTCCCCACTCCAGGGTCAGGATGGCCACCTCCACGGGCGACTTCCGGGGGTCCAGGCCTAAGGCCCCGGCGCCCCGGTACACCAGGGGCCGGATGTAGCAGGAAGCGTGTCCGTTGGCCCGGACCACCTCCAGGATGGCCCGGCGGAGGGTCTCCTTGGGGTACGGCACCGCCATGCGGAAGATCCGGCAGGAATCGTACAGGCGGTCGAGGTGACCGTCCAGGCAGAACACCGCGGGCCCGCGGGGCGTGGGGTACGCCCGGATCCCCTCGAAGACGCTGCTCCCGTAGTGTAGGCTGTGGGCCGCCACGTGAACGACCGCGTCCTCCCAGGCCACGAGCCGCCCGTTGTGCCAGATGTACCGTCCTCGCTCCATCCCCGCACCCCGCTCCGGCTTCGCGAATTCAAAAACCTCCGGCCCCAAGGTGGGTCGGAGGCTTCGCGGGAACCGCGTCCCAACCGTTTCTGGTGGAGCCAAGGGGACTCGAACCCCTGACCTCGTGCATGCCATGCACGCGCTCTCCCAACTGAGCTATGGCCCCACCACTTCTCTTCTTCCCGGGCGCCCCGCCCGGATCCGGACCTGCCCAGGTCCTTAGTATAGGGGAGGGAACGCGGGCACGTCAAAAGCCTCTCTCCCCCGGCTACGGGCCCGCGGACGCTCCGGGGGGGAGGACGGCGAAGGCTCCGGTCATGCCCTGGGCTGCGTGCTGGCCCACGCTGCAGATGAAGCTGTACTGGCCCCGCCCCCGAACCACGAACTCCACCTCCGCCTGCTTGCCGGGCTCCAGGAAGATGAAGGGGCGTCCGTCCGAGGTGGTGCCCCGGCGGAACTCTCCCCGAACCGTTAGCTCCACCTGCTCGAAGTATGCCGAGGCGATGTTGTGGGGACGCTGGGGGTCCTCGTTCACCAGCTGCAGCACCACCCGTTCTCCCTCGTTGAGCCGGATGATGTTGGGATCGAACCGGAAAGAGGTCATGGAGATCCGGATCACCCTTCGGGACGGGGCGGGCGCCGCGAAAAGGCCCACGGCCGCCGCCACCACGGCCAGCAGGGACAGAAGGACCAGGCGCGACTTCATCGCTTCACCTCCGGGTGGGATGGGATCGCCACCATCCCGCCATGCCCATGTAACGGGCGCTTCACGGGGTCTAGCCGCCCAGGTAGGCCCGCTTCACCTCGGGGTTCTCCCGGAGCTCCGCTGACGGGCCCTCCAGCACCATGGTGCCCGTCTCCAGCACGTACCCCCGATGTGCGGTCTCCAAGGCCATGAAGGCGTTCTGCTCCACGAGGAGGATGGTGGTCCCCTGCTGGTTGATCTCCCGGATGGCGTCGAAGATCTGTTCCACCAGCATGGGCGCAAGCCCCATGGAGGGCTCGTCCATGAGGAGCAACCGGGGGCGAGCCATCAGGCCCCGGGCGATGGCCAGCATCTGCTGCTCCCCTCCGGAAAGGGTGCCCGCCACCTGGTGGAGACGTTCCCGGAGCCGTGGGAAGAGGGCGAGGACCCGCTCGAGATCCTCCCGGACTCCCTGCGAGTCCGTCCGGGTGAAGGCTCCCAGCTCCAGGTTCTCCAGGACGGTGAGCTGGCCGAAAACGCGGCGCCCCTCCGGCACCTGCACCACGCCCCTCCGGACGATCTCGTGGGCCGGAAGCCGGCTCAGCTCCTCCCCCGCAAACCACACGGAGCCGCTCCGCGGCCGCAGCAGACCGCTGATGGTCCGCAGGGTGGTGGTCTTGCCCGCGCCGTTGGCCCCGATGAGGGTGACGATCTCCCCGGCCTCCACGCGGAGGGAAATGCCCTTGAGGGCATGGATCTGGCCGTAGTACACGTGCAGGTCCCGGATCTCCAGGAGCGCCATGGTTAGCCCGCGGCGATCCCCAGCCGCCGACGCCCCAGGTACGCCTCGATGACCCGGGGGTCGTTCTGCACCTCCGTCGGGGTGCCCTCGGCGATCTTCTCCCCGTAGTCCAGCACCGTCACCCGGTCCGAGATGGTCATCACCACCCGCATCTGGTGCTCGATGAGGAGGATGGTGATCCCCAGCTCGTCCCGCAGCCTGCGGATGAACTGGATCATCTCCTGGGTCTCCGCGGGGTTCATGCCTGCGGTGGGCTCGTCCAGCAGCAGCAGCCTGGGGCGCGTGGCGAGGGCTCGGGCCAGCTCCAGCTTGCGCTGCTCCCCATAGGGCAGGTTGCGGGCGAGCAGGTCCCCGCGGCCGGCCAGGCCCACGAACTCCAGCAGACGCCGCGCCTCCGCGTGGGCCCACCGCTCCTCCCGGCGCACCGCGGGGCTCGCGAGGACCGCTCCGACCCACGTGGAATGCAGGTGCATGTGCAGCCCCACCAGCACGTTCTCCAGGGCGGTCATGTTGGCGAACAGCCGGATGTTCTGGTAGGTGCGGGCCACCCCGAGGTGAGCGATCTCGTCCGGCCGCAGGCCGTCGATGCGCTGTCCCAATAGCCAGATCTCCCCCTCGTCCGGCCGGTAGAACCCCGTGATGCAGTTAAACAGCGTGGTCTTCCCTGCCCCGTTGGGCCCGATGACGCTGTGGATGGACCGTTCCTCCACCTCCAGATCCAGGGACCGGATGGCCACCAGGCCCCCGAAGCGCTTGGTCATGCGCCGGGTGGCGAGGATGGGCACCTCACGAACCCCCTTCCGCAGCCGCGTCCCGGCCCGCCACCAGCGCCGGCTCCGCCTGCTCCTCCAGAACGTGCAGCTCGCGGCGCTGGACCGCCGCGGGCAACAACCCCTCCGGCCGCAGGAGCATCATGGCCACCAGGGCCGCCCCGTACACCAGGAACCGGAACTCGCCGAACTCCCGGAGCAGCTCCGGAAGGCCGATGAGGACCACCGACCCCACGATCACCCCGGGGATGCTGCCCATCCCGCCCACGATGATGAGGGCCAGCACCTGGATGGAGATCAGCAACTGGAAACTGTGGGGGAAGACCGATCCCACCATCACCGCGAAGATGGCGCCTCCCACCCCCGCGAACGCCGCACCCAGTCCGTACGCCAGGAGCTTCACGCTCACCAGGTTGATCCCCAGCGCCTCCGCCACGTCCTCGTCTTCCCGGATGGCCATCCACGCGCGGCCCAGGCGCGAGTCCTGCAGCCGCCACGCCACGTACGCCACCACCGCGGACGCCACCACGGTGAGGTAGTACAGGTGCTGGGGGCCGGATAGCTCGAAGCCGGCCAGGACGGGCTTGGGGATGGCCAGCACCCCCTGCGACCCTCCCAGCCACGGCCGCAAGGCGTCGGAGAGGACCAGCAGCCGGACGATCTCCCCGAAGCCCAGGGTGGCGATGGCCAGGTAGTCTCCCCGGATCCCCAGGACCGGGATGCCCAGGATCACCCCCGCAATGAGCGACACCAGAACCGCCACGGGGACCGCGGCCCAGAAGGACCAGTGGGCGATCCCGTGCTCGCCGGTGGACGTGAGCAGACCCACCGTGTACGCCCCGATGGCGAAGAAGGCCACGAACCCCAGGTCCAGCAGCCCCGCGAGACCCACCTCCAGGTTGAGCCCAAGACCCATGAGGGTATAAAGGCCCACGATCACCAGCACCTGGGCCACGAACGGGCCTCCCGCGAGGGGCAGAGCGGCCAGCAGCGCGATCCCCACCAGGCTCCAAAAAACCCGCCGCACCCTCGGGGACAGGCGGAGCACCCGTGTCGGCCTCGCCCGCAGCGCGGGGTGCACCGCCGCCAGGACCGCGGAGATCACGAACAGGACGGCGGCCCCCCGGGCGGTCGGGCCTCCTCCCGCCACGAACAGCCAGTCCCGCACGGGGGCGAACCCTTCCGGCTGGAGGATGAGCAGGATCAGGTCCTGAAACAGCCCGAGCCCAACGGCCGCTCCCAGTCCTACCAGGACCGGGCGGATCAACCCGGAGGGCGCCACCTGTCCCAGGGCTCCCACCAGCCCCAGCGCACCTCCGGCCAGCACGGCCCCTACCCACGCCTCCCCGGGCGGGCGGCCGCCGGACAGCAGCGCGAACAGGGCCGGGGAGGCATTGATGAACATGGTCCTCAGGTTCACGTGGGCTGCCAGCCACACCAGCAGTCCCACGCAGAAGCCCGTCGTAGCCCCGGAACCCACCCCCGCCCCCAGCCGGCCCGCGGGGGTCCAGCCGGACCGTTCAGCGGCGGTCCACCCGCTGGCCACGAACACCGCCAGCACCAGCACCTGCCCCGCCGACAGGACCCCGTCCACCACCCAGCGGGCGTGGAGCGCCTCCACCAAGCCCGCCAGGCTCAGGAAGCAGGCCACCGCTCCGAACACCAACCCCACGCGCCACACCGCTACGCCCTCTTGGCCGCCAGCCGCTCGCCCAGGATCCCCTGCGGCCGGAAGATGAGGACCATGACCAGCATGGTGAAGGCGATCACGTCCTTCAGCTGGTAGGGCGCCACGATCCCCAGCCCGTCCAGGAACAGGGCCGGCCCCACGGACTCCACCACGCCCAGGAACAGCCCGCCCAGCATGGCGCCGGGGATGTTCCCGATGCCGCCCAGCACCGCGGCGGTGAAGGCCTTGATGCCGGGCACGAACCCCATGAAGAAGTGCACCTGCTTGAACACCAGAGCGTACAGGACGCCCGCGGCGCCCGCGGCCGCGCCCCCGATGGCGAAGGTGAGCACGATGATGCGGTCCACGTCGATCCCCATGAGGGCCGCAACATCCTTGTCCTCCGAGACCGCCCGCATGGCCTTGCCCACCTTCGTCCGCATGACGAACTGGTACAAGGCGGACATGAGGACCGCGGCGCCCACCAGCACCACCGCCTGGGTCCGCAGGATCCCCACCCCCAGCACCTGCCACTCGCCCTTGAACAGCTCGAACTCCGGGTACGCCTTGAACCCGGACCCGTACAGGCCCCGGAAGGCGTACTGCAGGAAGAACGAAGCGCCGATGGCGGTGATCAGGGGGACCAGCCGCGGGGCCCGGCGCAGGGGGCGGTACGCCACCCGCTCCACCAGCACCGCGACCCCCGTGGACACCGCCGCGGCCACCGCCATCAGGAGCAGCAGGCTCAGGATGGGATGCTGGTTCAGGAAACCGGAGGCAGCCAGGGGGGCTGCTGCGAAGTAGGCGGTGTACGCCCCGCTCATGAACACCTCGCCGTGGGCGAAGTTGATCATCCGGAGGATCCCGTACACCATGGTGTAGCCGAGGGCGATGAGGGCGTAGATGCCTCCCTGGGCGAGGCCGAAGACCACGAAGTCCACCCATTGCTCGCCCGTGTACCGGCCCAGCCGCAGGGTCCCCACCGTGCCCCACACCACCACGAGGATGACCGCCAGGCGGAACGCCCAAAGGAAGGCGTCCACGAAGTTCAGACGCCGCAGCGCCGGCCTGCGCAACGCCCCCGCCGCCAAGCTGCCGACCCCCTCCGTCATGGGAACCGCGGGCGGGAGGAGCCCCCTTCCGGGCTCACCCCCGCCCGCAGGATGTCCCGCTTCAGCGCTTCATGGACCAGACCTTCTTGGGGTCCACTCCCGGGTTCCACTTGGCCGGGTCCGCGGAGATGGTCTGGTAGACGGCGATCTTCGGGTCCGCGCAGTCGCCGTACGGGTTGCAGGTGAGGGTCCCGGTGATGCCGGGGAAGTTCCGGGTGGCGAACAGCGCGTCCCGCAGCGCCTTGCGGCCGATGTAGGTGTTGCCCTGCGCGTCCTTGCGGGCCACCTTCTCGATGGCCGCGAAGATCATCATGGCCGCGTCGTAGGCGTGGGCGTGGAAGGCCGAAAGCGGCTTTTCGCCGTACTTGCGCTGGTGCTTCTCCAGGAACTGCTGGTACTTCGGCCCCAGCGCCTCCACGGAGAGGTCGGGGCTGGAGTGGTACATGCCCCGGGCCGCCTCCCCCGCCGCCTTCCAGAAGTCGGGGGAGAAGGTGCCGTCCGCGCTCATCAGCTTGACGTTCTCCAGGCCCGCCACCTCCTTCGCCTGGCGGGTGATGTGGCCGCCCGCGGCGATGAAGATGGGGTAGTAGAGGAGCTGCGGCCTGCCGGCGGCGATGCGGGTCAGAACCGGCCGCATGTCGGTGTCCGTGGGCGAGATGGCCTCCTGGGAGGTGATGGTTCCGCCCAGCCGCTTGAACACATCCGCGAACACGTTCGCCAGCCCCTCCGCGTACGGGCTACCGTCGTGGATGGTGGCGGCCCGCCGGACCCCCAGGACGTGGTAGGCGAACTGCGCCGCGGCCCGCCCCTGCACCAGGTCGTTGTGGGCGGTGCGCAGGTAGCACGCGTACTCCGGGCCCCGCTTGGGGTCCGTTAGCCGCGGGGCGGTGTTGGAGGGCGAGACGGTCACGATCCCGGCCTTGCACAGGATGGGTGCTCCCGGTACGGCCTCGCTGGAGCAGCTGCTCCCGATGGCCGCCACGATCTGCCGGTTCGCCGCGAGCTTCGTGGCCGCGGTGGTGCCTCCTTCCGCGTTGCACCCGCTGTCCTCCCCAATGAGCCGGATCGGGTGGCCCGCCACGGTCTTCTTGTCGTCGATGGCGAGCTCGATCCCACGGCGGCTATCGATCCCCAGGCTGGCGTCCGGGCCCGCCACCACGAGCCAGTACGCGATCACGATGGGCTGCCCCCGGGCCACGCGGACCACGCCCCACTCGTCGGTCACCGGCCCCACCCGGACCGGGGCCGCAGGGGCCACGAGGGATCCGCTCCCCAGAACGAAGGCCAGGACCGACACCAAGAGCAACGTCCGGGAAAGGCGAGCAGGGAACATTCCGAACATCCCCCCTTCGCAAAGAGTCTCGTGGATCTACACCGCCCCTATTCTACGCCGGAGCAACGCCCAAACCCTTCAGGGACCCATCCCTCCCGCACCAGGCTCCGGAGGAGGAAGGCCACGTTGGCGGGCCGCTCACCCAGGCGCCGCATGAAGTAGGGAAACCAGTCCGGTCCATAGGGCACGTACACCCGGAGGCGATGGCCTTCCCGGACGACCCAGGCCTGCAGGTCGCGGCGGACCCCGTACAGCATCTGGAACTCGAACCGGTCCGGCAGGATCCCGTGCGCCTTTGCGAAGCGAAGGGCATGGGCGAGGATCCGCTCGTCGTGGGTGGCGATGGCAGGCTCATGGCCCTCCTGGAGCAGGCGTTCCATGAGCCGCACGTAGGCTCCATCTACCTCCGCCTTGCGCGGGTAGGCGACGGCGGGGGACTCCGCATACGCTCCCTTGACCAGGCGCACCCGGGCCCCAAGCCGCAGGAGATCCTCCAGGTCCTGCTCCGAGCGGTAAAGGTAGGCTTGGAGGGCGACACCCACCACCTCCGGACCGGAGCCGGAAGCCCGGAGGCTCCGGTACAGGCTCAAGGTGGGCTCCACATAACGGCTTGCCTCCATGTCGATCCAGACAAACCCTCCCAGGTGCTGGGCGTGCGCGCAGATCTCCCGCAGGGACTCCTCCACGAGCTCCCGGGAGAGATCCAGGCCGAGCTGGGTGACCTTGACGGCGATGTCTGCCCGAAGCTGGCGGCGCCGGATCTCACTCAGAAGCTCCCGGTAGGCCGCCGCGGCTGCCCGGGCCTCCTCCGCCCGGGTTGTGCGCTCGCCCAGCAAGTTCAGGGTGGCTGCCACCCCCTGCGCGTTGAGGCGCGCGGCCACCGCGCACGCCTCCTCCCACGTCTCCCCCGCCACGAACCGTCGGGCAGTCCTCCGCAACCACCCGTTCCGGGTCACCCGCTCCTTCAGACCGCGCTGCTCGGAGAGGAAGACGAAAAACCGGCGCAGGACGCCTTCCAGATCCACGGCGCTTCCTACGGTTTGCGGACGAGGGCGCGAACGGGGACGATCTCCACCCCCTCCCCCTCGATCTCCCGCACCATCTCCCGAAGCACCTCCGCGGTATGCGGCCGGTTGATGTGGCCGATGGCCAGGGCACTCCCCCGCCTGCGGGCGAGGACCACAAGTCGCCCCAACTCCCTCCGGATGGCCTCCGGGGCCGGATCGTTGTCCAGGAAGACGGACCGGACGACGATGGGGACCTTCAGGTCCTCCGCCACCTGCTCGGCCACGCTCCCGGGAGAGGTCCGGGAGTCTACGAAAAAGAGCCCCCGTTCCCGAACCACCCCCAGCACCGCCCGCATCACCCGGGGATCGGAAGTTCCCCGGGATCCCATGTGGTTGTTGATCCCCACCACCCCCGGAAGCTGGTCGAGGTTGGACCGGACTACCCGGGCGATCTCCTCCTCCGACATCTCCCCGTACACGCCCCCGGGTCCCATGGCTCGTGCTTTCCCGGGGTCCAGGGGCTCCATGGGGAGGTGCAGGAGGACCTCAAGACCCGCCTCCGAAGCTCGCCGGGCGAGTTCCGTGCTGTACGGGAGTCCCGGGAGGATCGCCAGGGCCACGGGCCGTCCGATCTGAAGCGCCCGATCCAGCTCCTCCGGGCGTCCTCCCGCATCGTCGAGGAGGAAGGCCACCCGCGGCCGGAGGAGCGGCGAGGAGGGTTCGGAGGGGATGAGGGAGACGCGGAGCACGGGGAGCAGGCGACCGCGGTACTCGATCCCGAACTCCGCCACCTGCCCCGATCCCTCAGGTCGGCTCCCGAGCAACACGCCGCCGCCCTGCTCCACCTCCTGGACCATCCGGCCCAGCACCGCCTTCACGTTTTGCCCCGGCGCGAGGGTAATCCGGTATCGCATCCAGGTCCAGCGGGCCTCTCCGTCCGTCCGTGTCCGTTGGGTCTCCCCGCGGACCCGGGTGTCCGGGGGGAGGGCCCGCAGGGCCGAGCTGCGGACTGCCTCCGCCTCCCTCGCCAGATCCACGGTCCTCCACGTAGGCTCGGGGGACGGTTTGACCGCGGGGGTGGGGACGGGTGGGGATGGACGGACGGAGCGCACCGGCTCCCTCCGGGAAGCCGGTTTGGAGAGGTACGCCCCCACGGCCAGGGCAGCCCCCAGCAGGACAACCCACATCCACAGCCGGACCTGGGAGGACCGGCGGCGCCTGTGGGAGGGACGGGGAGCAGTGGACCGCACTACCGGCGACGGAGGGCATCCACCGCCTTTCGGAGCTGCTCGAACCGGATGGCCTCCAGCTCCTGCGGGGTCTTGCCCTCGATGCGGTCTCCCGCCACGATGTCCGGCTGGATCCCCTTTCGGTGGATGTCCCGCTTCTTCGGTGTGAGGTACTTGGCGGTGGTGATGGTGGCACCACGGCCCCCGGGCAGGTCCACCACGGAGGTGATGACGCCCTTTCCGAAGGTGCGCTGCCCCACGAGGACCGCGGTCCCGGTATCCTGGAGGGCTCCCGCGAGGATCTCACTGCAGGAGGCGGTCCCCTCGTTCACCAGGACCGCCACGGGTTTGCGGTACTTCTCCCGGGCCGTGGCGTAGATGGTGCGCATCCGGCCGTCCCGGTCTACCTCATACAGGATGGGACCGGAAGGCACGAAGAAGTCCGCCACCCGGGTGCACTGGTCCACGAGCCCCCCGGGATTGCTGCGGAGATCGAGCACCAGGCCCTCCGTCCGCGCCTGCTGGACCCGTCGCATCTGGCGGGCGAACCGGTCGGAGGTGTCCTGGTTGAAGGCCAGGATCCGGATGTAGGAGAGACCCGCCGCCTGCAGCAGTCCGCGCTCCCGGTCCGAGAGGGCCTCCTCGCCCTGGACGCTGGTGATCTCGATGCGATCCCGAACGATGGTCACCTCGAAGGCCCGTTCTCCTCTCTGGATGCGAAGCCGCACCTGCGTACCCCGGGGTCCCCGGATCCGGGCCACGGCTTCCTCGATGGGCATCTCCGCGGTTGGGGTTCCATCGATGTGGGTGATGTGATCCCCGGGCCGTAGGCCCGCCCGCCACGCGGGCGTGTTCTCGATGGGTGCCACCACCAGCAGGCGCCGATCCTGCTTCTCGATGAAGATCCCGATGCCGAAGAAGTAGCCGCGGAAGTCCTCCTGGAACCGACGGAACCCCTGGGCATCGAAGAAGGCGGTATAGGGATCGTCCAGGGCCTGGAGCATGCCCCGGGCCGCGCCGTCGTAGAGGGCCCGCCAGTCCAGGTCCTTCCGGATATACTGGCGCTCCAGAGCTTCCGAGAGCGCCTGCAGCATCCGGAGACCCTCGTTCCGGGGATCCGCCGCCGCCACGCCGGTGCGGCTGCCCAGGGCATAGCCCGCGGAGAACGCCAACAGGAGGGCCACAAGACCCGCCATCCACAGGATCGCCGCCCGGTTCCTTCTCATGGTTCCTCCCGCTCTGCTCCGGGATCCCTTGCCCCGCGCCTGGGTCCATGATAGCGGGATGCGGGATCTCCGCCTAGCACATAGGAAGGCACGTACACCTCCGCCTCCTCTTGCCCCCTCTCCGTGCGCACCCGAACCCTCCGGCGCACGTACCCTTCTTCGTAGGCGTCCAGCCGACGCAGGGAAACGGGATCCACGTCGTGCAGCACCAACCCCGAAACGCACCCCCCCAGATCCGGCACGATCTCCGGGTATCCGGAGCGGGACCGCCCGGGGGGCAGCAGCCGCCACCCGGGCAGGGAGGCAGGCTCCGTGGGAAAGGTACGGCCCGTGAGCTGGCGCACGAGCTCTGGGTCCCGGAGGGTGCCGTACACGAAGAGGCGCATGCGCTCCGTTACGCCCTACCCTCCCCCCGGATCCGAAGCGCCCGCCGGTACGCCTCCCGCCGGGAGATCCCGTACGCCCGCGCCACCACCTCCGCCGCGTCCCGGACGGATTCCCCCTGCGCCAGCAGCCGCCGCAGATCCTCGTCCGTCTTCTCGTCCTCGGGGGATCTGGGAGAAGCGCCCTCCACCACCAAGGTGATCTCGCCCCGGGGAGGGTGTGCTCCCAGGTGCGCGATGGCATCGCTGATCCGACCCCGGAAGACCTCCTCGTGCACCTTCGTGAGCTCCCGGCAGACCGCGACCCTCCGGTCACCCATCACCGCCTGCAGGTCCCGCAGGCTCTCCAGAATCCGCTCCGGGGACTCGAACAGGATGAGCGTCCCCCGCTCCTCCTTCAGCTCCTCGAAGAACCGATGGCGCTCGGAGGACTTCCTGGGCACAAATCCCGCGAACAGGAACCGGTCCGTGGCGAGTCCGCTTGCCGCGAGAGCCGCGAGGACGGCACTGGGGCCGGGTACGGGCACCACGGGAATCCCCTCCTCCACGCACGCCCGGATGAGTTGATAGCCGGGGTCCGAGATCCCCGGGGTCCCCGCGTCGCTCACCAGGGCCACGGACCGGCCGGCGCGTAGCTGGGCCAGCAATTCCTCCGTACGCCGCCGTTCGTTGTGCTCGTGGTAGCTCAGCAGGAACTTCCGGATGCCGTAGTGCTGCAGGAGCTTGGTGGTCTGCCGTGTGTCCTCCGCGGCGATGAGGTCCACCTCCCGCAGGATCCGCAGGGCCCGGAGGGTGATGTCCTCCAGGTTCCCGATGGGGGTAGCGACCACGTACAGGGTTCCCGTCTTCCTGGACATGCCGGCCTCCGCTCCCTGAAACGCTCAAGGGGACCAGTCGGATCCCCGGCCCCCCTCGGGCCGCAGAAGGGCCTCCAGCAGGAGGACGGCCGCGGCCTTATCCAGGGGCTGGTTGCCGTTCCCGCACTTGGGCGATTGGACGCAGGAGGGGCATCCCTCCCCGCAGGGACAGGCCCGGATGGCCTCCAGGGTGGCCCCCAGCCACTCCTCCACCACCTGGTAGGCGCGCTCCGCAAACCCCATCCCGCCCGGGTACCCGTCATACACGAAGATCGAGGCACGGCCCGTCTGCGGATGCAGGGGATCGCTCACGCCTCCGATGTCCCACCGGTCGCACATGCTGAACAGCGGCAGCAGCCCGATGGCCGCGTGCTCTACCGCGTGGATCCCCCCTGCAAAGTCCCGCCCCGCCCGCCGCACGCGATCCGCGAGGTCGTCCGGGAGCTCAAGACCCACCGCCACCGTGCGCAGCCGCTGCGGGGGCAGATCCACCGGGAACACTCCCAATACCTGATCCGTCTCCAGCCGCTTGCAGGCATACTCCACCACCTGGGTGGTCACCTCCACCTCACAGAGGAAGGCCTCCGCGGGGCCGAGAGGTCTGCGGGAGAGCGTCCGGTGGATGAGGAGATCGGTGGTGGTGCGGGCCTCCGTGTAGTGATCCGCGGCGGTCCACCGCACCCGGGCAACTCCTTGTTGGAGGTCCAATGCCTGCACCTCATACGTCTCGCCCCGATGCAGGTAGATGGCCCCCGGGTGCACCTGCGGAAAGGCGCGGGCTTCCTCCACGGTGCCCAACAGCTCCCCACGGTCGTCCACAATCCGGATCACGGCCCCGCCCCCGGACCGGAGGTTCACCGCCGCGGCCGGGTACCGCCCGCCGCGCCAGTACAGGCGGCCCCCACGGCGTGCGAATTCCCCCCGCTCCACCAGCCACTCCGCCACCTCCCGAGCGGGATCCCCGAAGAGGGCGAAGTCCTCCTCCGTGAGGGGAAGCTCCGCGGCGGCGCACCGCAGGTGGTCCGCCAGCAGGTAGGGGTTCTGAGGGTCCACCACCGCCGCCTCCACGGGCCGACCGAAGAGGAATCGGGGGTTGCGCATGAGGTACTGATCCAGGGCGTCCGCGAGCGCGACGAGGACCACGAGCCCCTCCCTCGCCCGTCCCGCCCGTCCCGCCCGCTGCTCAAGGCTTGCCAGGGTTCCCGGAAATCCCACCAGCACCACGGCGTCCAGGACGCCCACGTCAATCCCCAGCTCCAGGGCACTCGTGGAGACGACCCCCAGCAACTCCCCAGCGAACAGGCGCCGCTCGATCTCCCGCCGATCCTCCGGGAGGTACCCGGCCCGGTAGGGCTGGACGCGGGAGGCCAGCTCGGGGGGGAGGCGATCCGCGGCATACCGGTAGATCAACTCCGCGACCCTGCGGGCCTGAGCGAACACGAGGGTGCGCACCCCGTGCTGGATCAGGGTGCAGAAGAGCTCCGTAGCCTCCCGGTAGGGGCTGCGGCGAAAGACGCCGGAAGCGTCCAGAGGCGGGTTCCACAGGAGGAAGTGCCGGGCGTGTCGCGGGGCCCCGTCCTCCGAGATCACCCGCACGGGCCGCCCAAGCAGGCGCTGCGCGAGCTCCCCGGGGTTCGCGAGGGTGGCGGACGTACAGATGAACTGGACCTGGGTGCCGTGTGCCCGGCAGATGCGTTCCAGCCGGCGCAGCACCAGGGCCATGTGGCTTCCGAACACCCCCCGGTATACGTGCAGGTCGTCGAGGACCACATACCGGAGGGTTCCGAACACGTGGGCCCACCGACGGTGCTGGGGAAGGATCCCCATGTGCAGCATGTCGGGGTTTGTCAGGAGGATCTGGGCGGTGTCCCGGATGTAGGGCCGGTCCCTGGGCGGGGTATCCCCGTCGTAGATCCCGGCCCACACGCGCAATCCCAGGGATCGCAGCGCATCCAGCTGATCCTGGGCAAGGGCCTTGGTGGGGTACACGTACAGGGCTCGGGTGCGGGGATCCTGAAGGATCCGCTCCAGGACGGGGAGGGTGTAGCAGAGGGTTTTCCCGCTCGCGGTGGAGGTGGTGACCACCACGGACTCCCCCGCCCGCACCGCGTCCACGGCCAGGGCTTGGTGGAGGTACAGGCGCCCGACGCCCTTGCGCTCCAGGGCCTCCCTCAGGGGAGGAGGGAGAGGGCGGGCGGGATCCGCATACCGCGGGGCCCGGGGGGGGAGGTGCTCCACATGCACCACCCGGTCCCCGTAGCGATCGCGCAGGAAGCGGAGAAGGGAGGAGAGGGACATCTTGACGGGCCTTTCTGGTTTCCCTACGATGGAATGCTGCCCGGGCCGGAGTGGCGGAACGGCAGACGCGCTACGTTCAGGGCGTAGTGGGCGCACAGCCCGTGGGGGTTCAAATCCCTCCTCCGGCACCACCCTTTCGGCCCTGCGCCGGGAGCGGAAGCGTATGCCCCAGGCCTATCCGCTTTCTCCCTCACGGGACCTGGAGGTCCTCCCGCACCTGCGCGGATTCGCGGAGGAGCTCGCAAGGTTCAGCAACCTCCTCAAGCAGGCCCACCCCCGGGGCAGATCCGCCATCGGCTTGATCATACACCGACCCGGGCCGGACCGGTTCCTGCGGAGGGTGTGTGAGGCGGTCGCTCGGGGGGAGACCATCCTCACCACCTACGAGGCGGCCGACCTCCTGGGCCTCTCCGCGGAGGAGCTCGTGCGCCGGCTGGAGGCGGGCGAGCTCCCGGAGCCCGTGTACCGGGAGGGCCGGAAGATCATCTGGCGCCGGGAGCAGCTCCAGGGGGGGTAGGGTGGCCCGCATTGCCCTCCACGTGGTGTGCAAGGTCTGCGGGCACCTGTTCGACACGCGGATCCGGACGGATCCGGCGTCCTTCCGGAAGGGGACCTTCGCGGCCAACTACCACACCTGTCCGCACTGCGGAGCCACGGAGACCTACCGGAAGGCGGAGTACGTGCCACGGGACGTCCCCTCCGGGACGCCCGCGGGGCGTCCCGGAGGGGAAGGTGGTATACTGGACCCAAGTCAACACAGCGCGGGAATCTCCCCGGGAAAGGAGGGTAAGGGGATGGTCAAGTACGAGGCCAAGAAGTTCCCTTCCTTCGAGGTGGAGCTGGACGGCATCAGCAAGCGTACCATGGAGGAACACTACAAGCTCTACCAGGGTTATGTGAACAAGGCCAACGAGATCCTGGAGAAGCTCGCGGCCCTGGACAAGGACCCCGCCAAGGCCAACCCCACCTACTCCGAGATCCGGGAGCTGAAGGTGGAGCTCACCCGGGCCATCGGAGGCGTGAAGAACCACGAGATCTACTTCGACCACCTGGGGGGGAGCGGGGGAAAGCCCCAGGGAGCCCTGCTGCAGCTCCTGGAGCGGGACTTCGGCTCCTTCGAAGAGTGGCAGAAGGACCTGAAGGCCACGGGGATCGCGGCCCGGGGTTGGGCGTGGCTCGCCTACGACTGGGATGTGGGGCGGCTCTTCAACTACATCGGAGACGAACAGAACACCTATCCCGTCTGGAACTGCACGCCGCTGGTGGCCCTGGACGTCTTCGAACACGCTTACTTCATCGACTTCGGGACCAACAAGGGCGCGTACATCGACGCCTTCTTCCGCAACTTGGACTGGGGAGCGGTGACCCGCCGGGCGGAGCGGTTCGGCATCTTCCGGCACGCGGGCGTGACAGGATCCTGAGGGCTTCAGGGCCCGGGGAAGGGGGGGCAACAAAGCCCCCCTGATTTCTTTCCTGAGCCGGCCAGGCAGGAATTTCTCCCGCCGCAAAGAATGTTCACCGCACCCACCGGAAGAGGGGGCGAGGGGGATGCGGGAACAGCGGCTCTGCTGCCCGTACTGCGAAACCGTGATGGAGCTCCGGTTCGAACCCCGGGCCCGGGAAGCCTCATGGTACGAGTGCCCCATCTGCGGGCATCGGGTGGAGCCTGAGGGTCTCCGTTCCCTGGACGATGAGATGCCCCCGCGCCGCTTCTCCTTCCAGTGAGGCCCCTCATGGCCCTCCCCCTCACCCGCCCCTGCCCCGTGTGCGGCGCGGAGATGGAGCTCGTGATCTCGGACGAGCTCCGTTCCGTGTACGTCTATGAGTGCACGGAGTGCGGCTTCCAGACCCGGGAGGTCGCGGAGGGCCTTGAGGAGTTCCCGGAAGAGGAGTGGGGGCCAGAAGAGCTGGAGGAGTCTGAAGACGAGGAGATCTAGGGAGATGAAGATCGTCTACACCGTGGTCCCCTCCGCCCTCGGGCGGATGCTCGTGGCCATCACCTCCCGAGGGGTGTGCGCGGTCATGTGGGGGCAGGAGACGGCGCTGGAGCGCCGTCTCCGCAAGAAGAGCCCAGGGGCGCAGCGGGAGGAGACGGATCCGGAGCTGGAGGTGTTCGCCTCGTCCCTGCAGGCCTACCTGGCCGGTACCTCGACGGCGCTGGATTTGCCCGTGGACCTCCGGGGAACCCCGTTCCAGCGGACCGTGTGGCGAGCCTTGCGGGACATCCCCCGGGGCGAGGTCCGGTCCTATGCGGATGTGGCCCGGGCCATCGGGCGTCCCGACGCGGCCCGGGCCGTGGGACGGGCATGCGCGGCCAACCCCGTGGCCGTCCTCGTCCCCTGCCACCGGGTGGTCCGCAGCGACGGCGGGTTAGGCGGGTACGGATGGGGGGTGCACCGGAAGCGGGCGCTGCTGGAGCTGGAAGGAGCGCTCAGGGGGAATCCCTCACTCCGAGAAGACCACTTCCCCGCCCAGGACCGTCATGCGAACACGGGCTTCCCGTAAGGTCTCCGGCTGCCGGAGCACGTCCCGATCCACCGCCACGAAGTCGGCCACCTTTCCCACCTCGAGACTCCCCTTGAGGTGCTCCTCCCCCGCGGCGTACGCGGGGCCCAGGGTGTAGGCCCGGAGGGCTTCCCGGACGGAAAGGGCCTCTTCCGGCCCCGGAAGCTCACGGCCGTCTTCCGGGTGGCGGCGGAAGACGGCCACGTACATTCCCCGCAGCACGTCCGGGACCTCCACGGGTGCATCGGACCCGAAGGCGAGCACGGCTCCGCTACGCAGCAGGGACCGCCATGCATAGGCATATCCGGAGCGGGGGCCCCAGTACCGGCGCGCGATCGCCTCATCGCTCGCGCAGTGGATGGGCTGCATGGAGGCGACCAACCGGAGCTGCCCGAACCGGGGCAGGTCCGTCGGATGGACCAGCTGCGCGTGCTCCACCCGATGCCGAAGCCCGTATTGGCGGCTGGCATCCTGAGCGGCTTCGAAGGCATCCAGTGTCCAGCGGTTCGCGCGGTCGCCGATGGCGTGCACCGCGCAGGACCATCCGGCCCGGGCGGCCCGGGTCACCAACTCCACGAGTTCCTCCCGTTCATACGCGGGGATTCCCATGTTCTGCTGGCCTTCGTAGGGTTCCAGCATGGCCGCGGTCTGGGAGCCGAGGGTCCCGTCCGCGAAGATCTTCACGAAGCCCACCCGCAGCCACTCGTCCCCCAGACCCGACTTCAACCCGAGACGCCGGGCCTCTTCCAGGCGCTGTGCGGGAATCGCGGCCACCACCCGAAGCCGCAGACTACCCGTCTGGTGCAGGCGTTGCAAAACCGCGAGCACCGACCGGTCCTCCCCGGGTCCCGCCATGTGGTGGACCCCGGTGATCCCGTGTCGGTGGAGATGGCGGACGGCCTCCAGAACCGCGGATTCCACCTCCGACTCCGGAGGTGGGGGAACGGCCCGGGCCACGAGGGCCGTGGCAGCCTCCCTGAGCACCCCCGTGGGCGTTCCTCCCACCCGCTCGATGACTCCGCCGGGCGGGTCCGGGGTCCCCGGACCCACGCCCGACCGCGCCAGGGCCTGGGAGTTGCACCAGAGGAGGTGCCCGTCCCGGCTCCACAGGACCACGGGGCTCTCCGGGGCGACGGCGTCGAGGTCCTCCCGACTGGGCACCTCCCCCTCCGGCCACCGACTCGGCTCCCACCCCCGCCCCAGGATCCAGGTGCCGGGAGTCGTCCGCCGCACCGCTTCCGCCACCCGCAAGACCGCTTCCCGCAGGGAACGCGCACCTTCCAGGTCCACCTGGCGACGGGAAAGGCCGAGGGCCACCAGGTGCAGGTGCGCGTCCGTGAAGGCCGGGAGGACCACAAGTCCTCCCAGGTCCACCTCCGGAAACTCCGGAAACCGGCTCCGCACTTCCGCATCCGTTCCCAGGGCCACGATCCGGCCCTGCCAGCAGGCCAGGGCCTGAGCCACGGTATCCCCGCGATCCAGGGTGTAGATCCTGCCGTTGTGGAACCGAATGCCCCGCACTACGGGCTCTCCGGCGCGGCCAGAGCGGACAGCTCCTCCACCTCCTCCGGGGTGAGCTGGACCTCCGCGGCCCGGGCGTTTGCCGCCACCTGTTCGGGTCTGGTGGCCCCCGCGATCACCGTGCAAACCGCGGGCCGGTGGAGGAGCCACGCGAGGGCGATCTGCGCGAGTTCATGTCCCCGTTTGCGGGCCCACTCCTCCAGCCGTCGCACCACGGCGAAGTTCCGCGGAGTGGCGAACCGGTTCCGCATGTGTTCCAGCTGCGCGAACCGGGTCCCGGGAGGGGCTGGCTCCCCTTCCCGGTACTTCCCCGTGAGCAGCCCCCCGGCCAGAGGGAAGTACGGGATCACGCCTACCCCCAGGGCGGCGCAGGCGGGCAACAGCTCCCGCTCGATCGCGCGGTTCAGGAGGCTGTATTCCGGCTGCACCGTGGCGAATCGTGCCCATCCGTTCCGGTCTGAGATCCACAGGGACCACACCAACTGCCAAGCGGCGAAGTTGGAGCACCCGATGTAGCGCACCTTACCCTGTCGCACGAGGTCGTTGAGGGCCTCCAGGGTCTCCTCCAGAGGGGTTTCCGGATCCCATCGGTGGATCTGGTAGAGGTCCACGTAGTCCGTCTGCAGCCTCCGCAGGCTGCGCTCGATGCCGCCCAGGATGCGGGCCCGGGAGGCCCCCCGTTGGTTGGGGCCCGGGCCCAGCTCCCACCCCACCTTGGTCGCGATGACCGCCTCCTCCCGATGCCCCCGAAGGGCTCGGCCCAGGAACTCCTCCGATTGCCCGCCCCCGTAGCTGTCCGCGGTGTCGAAGAAGTTGATCCCGCAGTCCAGGGCCGCGTGCACCACCCGGGCGGTCTGCTCCGCGTCGCACACCCGTCCGAAGTTGTTCCCGCCCAAGCCCACCACGGAGACCTTCAGCCCCGTGGAACCCAAGCGCCGGTATCGCACGTCCCACCTCCGACGTCCGCTTCCTTCTCCCATTGTGAATGGCGGAAACCACGGACAGGAGGGGTTTCTCATGGATCCGTCGTAATAACCCTTTCCAAAGGCCGTTCGCCAAAGGGGGTGGTGGAGGTGCGGAGAAGGCCCGGGCTGTTCCTGGTCGGGATCCTGGGGGTGATGGGATCCCTGATCCTTGGGGGAATTGCTCGTTCGAGCCCCACGGGGCCCTATGGGGGGATCCTGCGGGTGGTGGACGAACCGCCGGGGGAGCCGTTCGGGGTTCCCTGGGAGATCACGGCGTTCGGCACCATCCCCGCCATCCCCTCCCTGGAACCGCCCATCTGGATGGACCGGGACGGGACCCCGAAGCCCCTCCTGGCTCGGCGATGGGAGCTCTCCTCGGACCGCCGGCAGCTCACCCTGTTGCTCCGGAGGGGCGTCCGGTTTCACGACGGCTCCACGTTCGACGCCCGGGCGGTGCAGTTTGCCCTGGAAAACCAGAAGAAGGTGGGGCGCTTCCCGGACCTGGTCCGGGTGGAGGTCCTGGGACCGGACCGGGTGCGGCTTGTGTACCGGCGGTGGGACAACCGGATCCTGGTGGGGTTGGCAGGGACCTTCGCCATGGTGGTCTCTCCCCAGGCCATCTCGCGGATGGGACTGGAGCGCGCGCGGTGGCACCCCGTGGGAACGGGGCCGTTCCAGTTCGTCCGGTACGAGCGGGACAGCTACGTCCGATACCGGAAGTTCCCCCAGTACTGGGACCGCGGCAAACCCTATCTGGATGAGCTGGAGCTGCGGTTCATCCGTGACCTCCAGACCCTCAAGGCCGCCCTGCTGGCCCGGCAGGTGGACGTGGCGGGCATCCAGGATCCCCGGGTGATCCGGGAGCTCGCGGCGGCGGGTTTCCGGCTCGTGGGTGCACCCAACTACATCGTGATGCTGGTGCCGGACAGCGCGAACGCCAATTCCCCCCTTGCGAAGCGGGAGGTCCGGGAGGCCGTCTCGTACGCCATCGATCGGCAGGCCATCGTGCAGGCCCTGGGCCCCGGCGTCCTCCAGGTCACCCATCAGATCGCCTTCCCGGAGCACAACGCCTATCTGCGCGACCTCCCGCCCACGCCGTACAACCCGAACCGTGCCAAGGAGCTGCTCGCCCAGGCCGGGTATCCCAACGGATTCCGGACACGGCTCATCGCCCCGCCCTTCGTGGAGCGGGACGCGGTGGTGGCCATCCAGCGGTACCTTTCGGAGGCTGGCATCCAGGCGGATCTGGAGTTCCCGGAGATCGGGCGATACCGGGAGTACCAGACCAAGGGATGGACCGGGTTCCTGGTGCAGCTTTACGGGTTCTTCGCGAACTACAACAGCATGATCGGCTTCTACTACATCGAGGCCCCGGAGGTGTACGTGAGCCTGCGCCGGCCACCGCAGCTGCAGACGCTCTTCCAGCAGTCCATCGCCACCCTGCAGCCAGAAGCCGCGCGCACCCAGGCGGTCCACCGTCTGCTCCTGGAGGACCGCACGGTGATCCCCCTGTGGATGGGGCCCCGGGTATACGTGACCGCGCCCTATGTGCACAACACGTACCACATGCGGGGCGTGGCCTGGCCCTTCTGGAAGCCCGGGGAGGCGTGGGTGGAGCGGCGCTGAGGACGCGATCCTTCCGAAACCATGTCGGCCCCGCTCCACTTTCCCAGTCCCCGGGACGTTCCGACCCCGCCCGGCGCGGAGGGGTGGGAGGAGCTCTACCCCTACTACCTCCGATTCGGGGAGGAGTGGGAGGAGCAGAGCCTGTGGCTGTTCGGGACCATTCACTTCGCGGAAGTGCTCGCGCCCTTCGATGCCGTCATGGTGGAGGCGACCCACCTGGCTCTGGGACAGATGAACAGCCGCACCTTCGCGATCCCCCCCGCCATGGGCATCGCCGCCCGTCTCCTGAACGGATACCTCTACATCAGCCCGATTCCCGTAGCGGATCCGCAGAAGGTCCAGGAACGGGTCAAGCTGTTCCAGTCCCGGGCCGGGTATTACTACGCGAACTGGAACCGCATCTATACAGAGTGGAAGGAGAAGGTTCGAGCGGAGATCGAGCGGCTGAAGGCCTTCTCCTTTGAGAACCTCCCCGAGGTGGAACCGGAATCCTTCATCGTGGAGCGCCGAGGGTATGGCTCCTCCCTGGACCTCCTCGTCACGTACCACCGGCTCGTGGAGAGCGTTTTCCGGGTGTGGCAGTACCACATGGAGATCGTGATCATCGGGTTCGCCGCCTACTTCACCTTCTACGAGTTCTGCAAGAAGGCGTTCCCGGAGATCTCCGACCAGGCCATTACCCAGATGGTGGGCGCCATCGATGTAACCACGTTTCGCCCCAACGAGGAGCTCAAGCGTCTGGCGCGGCGGGCGGTGGAGCTGGGGGTGGACGGCTCCTTCGACCCTGCGGCGGACGTGAGGGGGGTCTTCCAGCTCCTGGAACAGACCGAAGCGGGCCGAGCTTGGCTGGAGGAGTGGCGCCGGACTTCCGACCCCTGGTTCTACATGAACACGGGGGACGGACTCCAGCATCACTTTCGGGCATGGGTAGACGATCCGGAGGCCATCTTCGGCATCCTGTGCGACTACGTGGCGAAGGTGAAGCAGGGAGAACCCCTGGAGCGGGACGTGGAGGGCCGCCGACGAGAACGGGATCAGGTCACGGAAGGGTACCGGGCTTTGCTGCAGACGGAGGAGGACCGGAAGGCCTTCGATGAGCTCCTGAGGCTTGTGCGCGACGTGTATTACGCCATCGAGGACCACCAGTTTTACGTGGAGCACTGGTACCAGAGCACCTTCTGGAACAAGGTACGGGAGCTGGGACGGCTGCTGACGAGGCAGAGGATTCTGCAAAACGAGGAGGACATCTTTTACCTCCACTGGACGGAGGTCCACACGGCTCTGGTGGACATGCTTCTGGGGTGGGCCATCGGGGTTCCGGCGCGGGGTGGGCGCTACTGGCCACGGATCGTGGATCGAAGGCGGGCCGTCCTGGAACGGCTGCGGACGTGGACTCCCCTCCCGGCCCTGGGCCAGCTGCCGGAGGCCGTGGTGGATCCCGCGGTGGTGATGCTCGGCGGGATCACCCCGGAACGTCTCCGGGAGTGGGCGGAGGGGTTGAGGGAGGAAGGGAAGGTCCTCCGGGGGATCGGAGCCTCACCGGGCACCGCGGAGGGAACGGCGCGGGTGGTGCTCCGCACCGAGCAGCTGGAGGAGGTGCAGGAAGGGGAGATCCTGGTGTGCTATGCCACGCAGCCGAGCTGGACCCCGGTGCTCTCCAGGGTACGCGGGACGGTAACCGACGCGGGAGGCCTGATGTCCCATGCGGCCATCGTGGCCCGGGAGTTCGGAATCCCCGCAGTCCTTGGAACCGGATCTGCCACGAAGCGGATCCGGACAGGACAGAGGATCCGGATAGATGGAGATGCAGGGGTCGTCACGATCCTGGATTGAGGGTCCAGAGGGCGCGATGGGGAACGCACGGGCTGAGGCGCACCACCTCCCCCACCACCAGCGTGGCGGGCGGCTCGAGTCGTGCCTCCTCCACCTTCCGCACGATCTCCTCAAGCCGCCCCACCACCACCCGCTGGCCCGGAA
>JAVKGW010000012.1 GCA_031460175.1 Armatimonadota bacterium
ACCACGGCAACTGCACCGGCAACCCCATCCCTCACCCCTCCTCCCGCCACGGCCCCTCCACCGGCCGGAACAACCGCCGCAGCGGCACCCGATCCTCCAACCGAAACACCCGCACCGCATTCCCCCCCAAAATCAAATTCATGTCGTCCTGAGAGATGTCCAACCGCAACAACTGCCGAAAACTCCACCCCCAAAAATCCACCTGATGCCGCGGAATCCCCCACCTCCGTACCTGCTGCGCAAAACTCCGCGGAGGCGGCCCCGGCCGCCAGTAAACCGGCATGCTCGCCCCCCAGTCCGTCCCCCACAGCAACTTCTCCGGTCCTACATTCGGATCCGCCAACGCCTTCTCATACAACTCCGCCCACCACAGCCCCGTCTCCAAAAACACATTGTCGTGGCTGCCCGCCACGTGCAGCGCCTCCTCCACCCACCGCTCCAAATACCCCGCCTGCATCCCCCCATGGTCCAGAATCAACGGCACATCCGGAAACTCCGCCGCAATGTCCGTCAACCACAACACCTGGAGGGACTCCGGAAAGATGTGATGGGTCAGCGGATACCCCTGCACCACCCCCGTGTGGATCCGGGCCGGCACCCGGTGCTTGCGCGCCACCTGCAGGATCACCCGGATCTGGTCCAGCCGCTCCGTCAGGCTCAGGGAGGTCCGCCGCCGGGGGTCGTAGGGGATCCCCTCCCCGATGCCCACGAACTTCCCCGTGCTCAAAAGCCGATCCAGCTCCTGCGCCGCCGCCTCCGCACTCCACTCCATCTCCCCCCGCAACGCCGCCTTCGCCGTCTCCACCGCCGTGCAGCACGCCACGAACTTGTCCGGATGCCGCTCCACGAGCTGCGCGTTCAACTCGTTGCTCATCCCGAACCCCGGCAGCAGCACGCACATGTCCACCCCGTACCGCTCCATGTCGTACAGCAACCGCGCGGAGTTGTCGTACGCCTCCATCCCCCGCATGACGGAGGCGAGGTTCTCGTATCTCGTGCTCCCCCCGAGCTGCGGGCCTGCGGCGAACCGCTGCGCGTGCACGTGGGTGTCAATGATGAAGCGACCCAGTCGCATGCTTCCCCCCATCCCTTGGATTTCTCCGGAACCGTCCAAAGCCAGCTGTGATCCTCGAAAGGTACGGGAGCCCCGGCCGCGGAGGAGACAGCGCCCATGGCCGGGAGACCAGCGGAGATCCGTGCCCCATCCTCACCCGCCTAGAACCCTAGCATGGTGTAAACATTTGTGTCAACCAAATTGGAACTCTTCCGGGCCACGTGTTATGCTAGGAACCGCAACCATCCCGGGGAGGCCTGCGACATGGGGGAGGCGAGGGGCCCACGGACCCTTCAGGAACTCTTGGATTCGGTCCCGAGCATCGTGGACCACCTCTACAGCAATCCCAAAGGCCAATGGCTGGCCCGACGTCACCCGCCGCACCTCGTCCCTCCGGAGTTCACCAATTGGAGGGAGGAGCAGCAGGCCTGGCGCGAGACCGTGGCCCTGTACGACCAGTCCTACCACATGACCATGACGTACGTTCGGGGCCCGGATGCCATCCCCCTGTTCTGTGCTCTCGGCGTGAACCGCTTCACCACCTTCGGCCCCGGCCGGGCCCGCCACTTCGTGGCCTGCGCCCCGAGTGGGTACGTCATCGGGGATGGGGTGCTGTACTGCCTCCGTCCGGAGGAGGTGGTCCTCGTGGGCGGAGCCGCGCCCCATCACTGGGTGGAGTTCCACGCGCAAACGGGAAGTTGGAAGGTGACGGTGGAGCGGGATGAGAGTTACGCGCGGAACCCCACCGGCAGGCGCACCGTCTACCGGTACCAGGTGGAGGGTCCCAGGGCGCCCGCGCTGATGGAGCATCTGAACCGAGGTCCGCTTCCCCATCTCCGGCCGTTTCAGATCGCGCCCATCCGCATCGCGGGACACACGGTCTGGGCCCTGCGCCACACCATGGCCGGCGGCCCCGGCTTCGAGCTCTTCGGCCCCTGGGAGGAGGGGCCAAGTGTGCGGGAGGCCATCCTGGAAGCCGGAAAGGCCTTTGGCCTGCGACAGGTGGGGACCCTCGCGTACTTCACCACGGGGGTGGACCTCGGATGGATCCCCCGCGTGCTCCCCGCCATCTACACGGGCGAGGAGCTGCGGCCGTTCCGGGAGTGGCTCCCGGTAACCAGCGGGGAAGCCACGTGGTCCCTGGGCGGAAGCTTCTACTCTCCGAACGTCGAGGATTACTATCTCACCCCCTGGGAACTCGGCTACGGACATCTCGTCCACCTGGACCACGAGTTCGTGGGCCGGGAAGCTTTGGCCCGCATGGCCTCTCAGCCCCGCCGCCGCAAGGTCACCCTCGTGTGGGAGGCAGAGGACGTGGCGGAGGTCTTCACCAGCTTCCTCCGACCCGGACTTCCCGCCCGCTATCTGGATCTTCCCCTCCCCACGTACGCGGTCTGGCAGTACGACGCGGTGCTCGACGAGCACGAGAGCCTGGTGGGGATCTCCACGTATGTGGCGTACAGCTGGAACGAGCGGGCCCTCCTCTCCCTGGCCGTGGTCTCAGCCGAGTTCGCGGAACCCGGGAAGCGGGTAACCGTGATCTGGGGGGAGCCTGAAGAGGGAGCAAAGAGCCGGCCCTGGCTGGAGCCCCACCGGCAGGTCCGGATCCGGGCCACGGTCGCTCCTGCGCCCATCAGTCCCCTCGCCCGGGAGCACCCCTCCGCCGCCCGCCGCTAGGACAGGCCCCGCGCTTCCCTGTCCGCAGAGACGGGGACCCTCTCTGCCGGCGTCACCAGCCGCCGGAGGAGTTCTGTGGCATGCGCGCGAACCGCCTCCGCATTCCGCAGCTTCACGTGCTCGTACCCCCGGATCCGATCCGGGAGCTGCAGGAGTTCCAGGACCTGCGCGTACGTCTCGGGCCGCAGGTGCTGAACCGCCCGTTGGACCACTTCCCGGTACCAACCGATGAGCCGCCGTTCCTCCCGCCGCACCCGGGTGTGTCCGAAGGGGTCGAGAGGCGTCCCCCGCAGGCGCCGCAGGGCCCGAAGGAGTCGGAAGACGGGCAGGATCCACGTCCCCACCTGGATCTTGCGCCTCAGGCCCAGGGCCCGAAGGACGGGCGGGTGCAGGTGCAGCCGGATATTCCGGGCGCTCGGGAAGACCCGGCGGAGCTGCTCCCAGAACTCCTCCCGCAGGTACAGGCGGGCCACCTCGTACTCGTCCTTGTAGGCCATGAGCTTGTGGAGGGATCGGATCACCGCGTGGGTGAGGGGGCCCGTGTGCCCCATGATCTGCCGCTCCCGGGCAGCCACCCGGAGCACGAAATCCACGTACCGCCTGGCGTACCGGGCGTCCTGGTATTCCATGAGATCCCCCACCCGGATGACCAACATCCGCCTCGACTCCTCATCGAGATCCCGGCACCGTGCCAGGAGCGCCCGGTAGGCCCTCCGCCCTGTCCATCCCAGCCGCCGTTCCAACCGGATCTGTTCCTCCTCGTACGGAAGGCTTGGAGGCTCCACCAGCGCTCGTACGCGCTCGGGCGCGTGCACGAGGAGCCGGCCGTACCGGAAGGCCTGGAGGTTCTCCTCCACCTGCACCCCGTTGAGCCGGATGGCCCACTCGATGCTCTCCGCCCGGAGGGGAAGCCGCCCCGCCTGGTACGCCACGCCCAACATGAGGAGATTCGTCATCATGTAGTCGCCGAACAACGCCTCCGCCACCCGCCGCCCCTCCACGTACACGTTCTCCGAGGCCCGGGTGTACTGGGCAATGGTGCGCTCAAGCACCTCGGGGGACACGGTGGCGAACGGGTCCCGGATCATCTCGCCCGTGGGGAGGACCGTGGTGTTCACCACGGCCACGGAGCGCAGGGGGTCGCACCGGTCCAGGTTCTGAGGCGCCACCCCGCCGATGAGGTCCAACACCAGGTACAGGTCCGCCTTCCCCAGACCCACCTTGTTCGACCACGCCTGGCCCCCCCCGGGTGTAAGAACGAGGCTGCTGATCACCGCCCCCCACTTCTGCGCGGCTCCCGTCTGGTCGTAGCTGAGTACCCGCAGCCCATCCCGCCACGCGGCGAAGCTCAGGATGGCGCTTACGGTGAGGACCCCGGTCCCGCCTACTCCGGGCATGTAGATGTGGTAGGGGCCCTCCGGGCGCACCTTTCCCGGAGGCTCCGGGATCGCGTCCGGTCCCAGCACGGGCGGGTGGGGGCGGGCAAACCCTCCCGGGGCTTCCACGGTCACGAAGGAGGGGCAGTCCCCCCGTAGACAGGAGTAGTCCTGGTTGCAGCTGGAGAGGTGGACCTGGGTCTTCGGCCCGAACTCCGTCTCCACCCGCTGCAGGGACATGCAGTTGCTCACCTGCCCACAGTCACCGCATCCCTCGCACACCCGCTCGTGGATCATCACGTACCGCTCAGGCCGGGGGAGTTTCCCCCGCTTCTGCTGCCGACGGCGCTCGTTCGCACACATCTCGTCATAGATGTAGACGGTGGTGCCCTGAACCTGCCGGAGATCCCGGAGGGCCCGCTCGTGTTCGTGGGCGGGATAGACCGTCACATTGCGGGCCAGTCCCGCGTTCCGGTAGCGGTTCGGGTCCTTCGTGACAATCGCGATCCTCCGGACCCCGTCCGCCTCCAGCATCCGGGTAAGCTCCGGGATCCCCACCTGCCCCACGGGCTGCTGCGCGCCCGTATTCGCAATGTACCCGTTGTAGAGGATCTTGAAGGTGATGTTGGCACCCACGCTGGCACTGAACCGGATGTTGGGATAGCTGGAGTGAAATAGCGATCCGTCCCCCACGTTTTGCACCATGTGGGGCTGGTCCACAAACGGCTGCAACCCCAACCACGGGAGCCCTTCCCCCCCGTACTGGGTCATGGCCACGATGTGACGGTGCGGCTGCTCGATGATGGAGGCAAAGGAGTGGCATCCGGGGCTTCCCCACGCCACCTGCCCCGGAAGCAGGACGGTGGAGGTGTTGTGAGGACAGCCGGAGCAGTAGTTGGGCATCCGCGATCGGGCGGGCGGGTACCGCCGCTCCCGGATGGCCCGGAGGCGCTCCGTCCGCGCCCGGACCCCCGGGTGGTCTCCCAGGTACGGCTTCAGACGCTCGGCGAGAATCTCGGCCACCAGGTCCGCATCCATGGCTCCCTGAAGGGGAAAGAGGGGGGCTCCGTGCTCGTCGTTCTTCCCCACCACCTTGATGGGACGTCCGAGGTCCAGCAGGGCCTCCTTGACCTGTGCTTCAACGAACCCCCGCTTCTCCTCCACCACGATGACCTCTTCCAGATCCCGGGCGAATTCCCGGAGGACCCGGAGCTCCAAAGGGTAGATGAGGCCAAGCTTCAGCAGCCGGATGCCCAGCCCCCGCAGGGTCTCCTCATCCAGGCCCAGATCCGCGAGGGCCTGACGCACGTCCGTGTAACTCTTCCCCGCGGTGACGATGCCCACCCGCGCCCGAGGAGGGTCGATCACGATCCGGTTGAGCCCGTTGACGGCCGCGTAGGCCCGTACCGCCGCGTGGCGCTCCCGATAGAGGTGGCGCTCCGTCTCCACGTTGGTGCCGGGAAAGAACGTGAAGTCCGTACGTTTCCGGAAGGGCTTGCCGTCGATCTCCAGCTCCGGGATCACGATCTCCGGCCGGTCCGGGTGGACACAGACCACCTCCCCCCCGTCGCACAGGGGCGCCACCAGCTTCATGGCCACCCAGCACCCGCTGAACCGGGAGAGGGCGATGGCGTGGAGACCCAGTTCCAGAAACTCCGCCACGGAGGCGGGATAGATCACGGGGATGCCGTGGGTGAGGAAGGCGTAGTCGTCCTGGAAGGGCATGGTGCTGGACTTGCCCTCGTGGTCTTCCCCGGCCAGCACCACCACGGCCCCGTACCGGCTCGTGCCCGCGAAGTTCCCGTGCTTGAGGGCGTCGCCGCTCCGGTCCACGCCGGGCCCCTTCCCATACCAGATCCCCACCACCCCGTCGTAACGGGAGTGGGGATAGGAATCCAGCATCTGGGTCCCCATGAGAGCCGTGGCCGCGGACTCCTCGTTCGGGGCAGGCCGGTGCACCACGTGGTGGGCCTCCAGGAGGTTCCGGACCCGCTGCAGGGCCACATCGTAAACGCCGAGCGGCGAGCCCGGGTACCCGCTGATGAACACCCCCGTGCGCAGCCCCGCCCGACGATCTCGCCGGACCTGGTCCAGGGGCAGGCGTACCAGCGCCTGAATCCCCGTGAGGTACACCTCCCCTTCCTCCAGGGTGTAGCGGTCCTCCAGGCGCAGTTCCTCCAGGGACCGGGCCATGCCCTACTTCCTCCCCAGCTCCCGGATGGCCTGCCGCAGGTACGTGAAGTCAAACACCCGCTCGATGGGGATGGGCTCCCGGTACCGCAGCAGGCCCCGGCGCATATAGAACCGCTGCTGGTCCTCGAGCTGTCGGACGTCCACCGCCAGGTTGGGGTCCAGGTGATGCGGCCGGGCCTTCCGGATGATCTCCAGGGAGGCCCCGGTGTACTTGGCCATCAGCTGCATGTTGTCCTCGCGCCGCCACCCGTTGTCGAGTGCAAGGTCCCGCCCGGCCCGGAGATACGCCACCATGAACCGCTGCGCGAGTTGGCGGTTCCGCTCCGCCCAGGTGGCGTTCCAGAAGATGAAGGTGAAGGGGATGGGCTTGGCCCCCGGGGGCTTTCGGAGTGGCCGGATGCCCACGCCTCGCTCCTCCGCGATGGTGGGGAAAGGCTCCGAGATGATCCCCGCCCAGATGGCGCCGGTCTCCAGGGCCGGGACCATGTCGGGGAACGGCATGGTTTTCAGGTCCACGTCCTCGATGGAGATCCCATCCAGCCGCAGCGCCCGATCCATCAGGTACTCCGTGACCACGCCCCGGGCGTTGATGGCCACGGGTTTGCCTTTGAGCTGCGCGATGCGGTTGATCTCGCTCCCCCACACCGCTCTCCGCACGGTGAAGTAGTCCTCCAGGAAACCGTTGTGCAGGGAGGCCACGAACTTCACCGGGAGGCCTTCGTGGATGGCGTTGAAGGCGGCCGCGCCAAGGGCTCCGCCGCCCACCTGCAGCTGCCCGATGGCCACCTGAGAGAGGATCTCCGCCCCACTGGGCAACCGCACCAGCTCCACCTCAAACCCCTCCTGCGGGAGATACCGTTCCGCCGCGATGAAAACCGCGGCCATGGAGTCCGTGGGGATGTAACCGATCCGGATCCGCGTCCGCTGGGCAGGCGCGGCGGCCAGCCCCACCGCGAGGGCCAGCACCACCACGAGGCTTCCGAAGATCCACCCGCGACGACCCATTTTTCTCCCCCCTTCTCTTGTGTTTTAAGCCCAAACGTCCACCGTGGGTTGCCAGCGCAGAAGCCGATCCTGCACCCGCCTGAGCCCCCGGGTGAGCAGGATGCCGATCCCTCCCACCACCACGAGGGCCGCGAACATCTGCGGGGTGGCCAGCATCTGCCAACTCCGCCACACCAGGTGGCCGAGCCCGGATTTCGCGATGGCGAACTCCACCGCGATCAGGGTCACCAGGCTTAATCCCAGGCCCAGCCGCAGCCCCGTGAGGATCCCGGGGAGGGCCGCGGGCAGGATCACCTTCCAGAACAGGCCAAATCCCCGGGCCCCGTAGTTCCGCCCCACCTCCACCAGGAGGGGGTCCACGTGCCGCACCGCGTCCATGGTGTTCACCACGATCTGGAAGAAGGCGGTGAGGGAGGCCGTCACCACGAAGGCGGGATCTCCCACCCCGAGGAGGATGAGGAAGAGGGGAAGCAGGGCGACCTTCGGAAGGGGATAGAGGAACATCACGTAGGGATCCAGGGCCCGACGCGCGGCGGTGAACAGGCCCATCAGGATCCCGATCCCCAGACCCGGGAGCGAGGCCAGCAGGAAGGCACTTCCCAGCCTCCCCAGGGTGGCGAGGGTATGGAGGGCAAGATCCCCGCCCCGGAAGTCCTGCCACAGTACCTGCAGGATCCGGGAGGTGGGGGGAAAGTACGCGGGGTTCAGCAGGCCGCCCCGGGAAAGCCCCTCCCACAGCAGCGCCGCGGCCACCACCCCGACCGTGGCCCGCAGTTCCCGGGGAAGCAGCCCTCCCCGGGCCGCGGCCGCCCATCCGCTCACAGCCCTCTCTCCAGACCCCGCTGCCACGGCACCAGCCTCTGCCGGACTGCCTCGAGCCCGTAGGTCACCGCCAGCCCCAGGGCCGCGATCACCAGCAACCCCGCGTACATATCCCGCACCCGCAGGGTCTGCCAGCTGAGCCACAGCCAGGCTCCCAAGCCCGCCTCCGCCCCCACCATCTCCACCGCGATCACCACGATGAGGGTGAGTCCCAACGCCAGCCGGAGCCCCGTGAAGATCCAGGGAAGGGATCCCGGCAGGAGCACCTTCATGAACAGGCGCCAGCCCACGGCACCGTAGTGCGTGGCGGCCTCCAGGAGACTCCGATCCAGCTGCCGTACCCCCGCGGTGGTGTTGATCACCACCAGCAGAAAGGAGGTCACCGCGGCCGTGGCCACCCGGGCGGCCTCTCCCCGCCCCAGCACGATGGCCGCGAGCGGCAAGAACAGCACGCTGGGAATGGGATAGACGAAGGCCACGAGGGGATCCACCACCTCCCGGGCCGTCCGCCACACCCCCAGCACCAGGCCCAAGGCCACGCCCGGGAGGGCCGCCACCAGGAAGCTCCAGAAGAGCCGGCGCAAGGTGACGGAGAGGTGCTGGCCGATGACCCCCTCCCGAACCAGGGCGGTGAACTGGGCCCCCACCACGGTGGGCCGGGGGAAGAACGCCTCGTGGATCCACCCCGCCCGGGCCGCTCCCTCCCACAGGCCGAGGAGAGCCACCACGGAGAGCAGGGAGAGCAGGAGTCCCCCGTCCCGCAGCCCCCGCCGCGCACCCCGTTCAGCCATACGCGGCCTCCCGGAGAGCGGCATCCACCTCCTCCCGCAGCAGGTGCCAGATCTCGTTGTAAAGCTCCGCGAACTGGGCCGAGCCCTTCTGCTCCAACGTCCTCGGCCGTTCCAGGCGGACGGGGACCACGGCCTTCACGCGGCCGGGACGGGCCGTCATCACCACCACCCGGTCCCCGAGCAGCACCGCCTCGTCAATGGCATGGGTCACGTAGATCACGGTCTTGCTGAACTGGGCCCACACCCGGAGCAGCTCCTCCTGCATGAGGTTCCGGGTCTGGGCGTCCAGGGCCGCGAACGGTTCGTCCATGAGGAGGACCTCGGGATCGTTCGCCAGAGCCCGGGCGATCCCCACCCGCTGCTTCATGCCCCCGGAGAGCTGGTGCGGGTAGGCATGCTCGAACCCGCTGAGTCCCATCTTGGTGAGGATCTCCCGGGCGTGTCGGTACCGCTCCACCCTGGGGATGCCCCGGTTCTCCGGGCCGAAGGCCACGTTGTCGAGGACCGTGCGCCACGGCAGCAGGGCATGCTCCTGGAAGACCATGGCCGTGAGGGGACGGGCCGTGTCCTCCCTCCGGATCTCCACCTGCCCCGCCTGGTAGGGCACGAGTCCCGCAAGGACCCGCAGGAAGGTGGACTTCCCGCACCCGCTGGGTCCTACGATGCAGCAGAACTCCCCCGCCCGGACCTCCAGGGAGAAGTCCTGGAGGGCGGTGACCTGGCGGCGTCCCGCCAGGTAGGTCACCTGGAGGTTCCGCACCACCACCTTCGGAGGTGCCGGAGTCAACCCCTCCTCCGGCCGGGGTACCCGCAGGGTTTCCTGCATCTCCCACCGCCTTCCTTAGGTACCACCCCGCCCGCGATCGGAGCAAGGCGTGGCCCTTCCGCCTGTCCACGGGATGCTTCGATCCCCTCCCGCGGGGTTCCTGCCCGCATTTCCCGGAGACCGCCGGGAGCGCCCGCGGTACAATGGGCCCGATGGGGTACATGGAGAGGTGACCCGGATGGAGCGAACCCAGGTGGCCATCATCGGCGCGGGCCCCGCAGGGCTGCTGCTCGCGCACCTCCTCCACAGGGCGGAGATCGAGACGGTGGTGCTCGAGGCGAAGAGCCGGGAGTACCTGGAGACGAGTCCCCACCGCATCCGGGCCGGGGTGCTGGAGTGGGGGACGAAGGAGATCCTGGTGGGGGTGGGCCTGGGGGATCGACTCCTCCGGGAAGGGCTTGAGCACCGGGGGATCTACATCGCCTTCGAGGGCAAGCTGCACCGGGTGGACTTCCCGGAACTCGCGGGCGGATGGCGGATCTGGGTGTACGGCCAGCAGTACGAGGTGCGGGACATGATCGCCACGCACCTCCGGGCGGGGGGTCGGATCCTCTTCGAGGCCGAGGCGGTGGGCCTCGAGCACGTGGAGGAGAGGCCGGAGGTGGTGTACCGGCTCCCGGATGGACACCTCCGGCGGCTGGCCGCGGAGTTCGTGGTGGGCGCGGATGGGTCCCACAGCATGGCCCGTGCGTACATCCGGGGGGCGCAGGTCCACGAGAAGGTGTACCCCTTCGGATGGCTGGGCATCCTGGCCGAGGCTGAACCCGCCGCGGAGGAGCTGATCTATGTCAGCCATCCCCGGGGGTTCGCCCTCTTCAGCATGCGCAGTCCCACCCTGTCCCGGAACTACCTCCAGGTCCGGCCGGACGAGGATCTCGCGGCCTGGCCCGAGGACCGGATCTGGGCGGAGATGGAGCGCCGGCTGGACGGCCTGCGGCCTCTCCGGCCCGGTCGCCTGCTGGAAAAGAGCCTCACCCCGCATCGAAGCCTGGTGGTGGAGCCCATGCAGTACGGCCGCCTTTTCCTCGCGGGCGACGCCGCCCACGTGGTCCCGCCCACGGGGGCGAAGGGCATGAACCTGGCCGTGGCGGACGTGATGGTGCTCTATCAGGGATTCCTTCGGTACTACCGGGAGAAGGACGAAACCGGCCTCGCGCGGTACACGGACACCTGTCTCCGCCACGTGTGGCAGGGGGAGTTTTTCTCCTACTGGATGACCACCCTCCTCCACCGCTCCTCAAACCCCTTCGATGAAGGGCTGCGGGTGGCTTACCTCCGCCACGTCCTGGAGAGCCCGCACCTGCTCCGGTTCCTGGCGGAGAACTACGTCGGCCGTCACACGAGCGGGCGATACGTGGAGTACGCCCGGACGGCAACCTCCCTCTGAGAGGTCCGCCGGAACCCCTCCTCAACCCGGGGGGAACGGCGTCCGCCGGCCTCCCCTCACCCGACGGGCCACGGTCACAAAGCCTGTATGGGCCACCATGCGGTGGGCGGGCCGCACGCTCTGTCCCCGGAGGTTCCACGGCCGCACCAGGGTCTCCGTGGTCTCGATGAGGGCGAAGGCACCCGAGGCCCGCAGGGCTTCCTCGGTCTGGTGGGCCTGGAGGACCGTGGGGACGTAGGAGAGGAAGATGCCGCCTGGCGGCATGGCCTCCGCCGCGTGCGGTACCACCCGCCAGGGCTCCGGCAGGTCCAGCACCACCCGATCCACGGGGGCATCCGGAATGCCCTCATAGATGTCGTGCACCCGGGCCACCAGGTGATCCTGAGGCCCCAGGTAAGCCTCGATGCGGCGGAGGGCATGGCGCTGGAACTCCTCCCGCACCTCATAGGTGTAGACCCGGCCCGCGGGACCCACCGCCCGCAGGAGGGCCATGGTGAGGGCCCCCGTTCCGGTTCCCGCCTCCACCACCCGGGCCCCCGGAAAGATGTCCGCGGCGATGAGGATCTGACCGAGATCCTTGGGGTAGACGGGGGTGGCGACCCGGGGCATGAGGAGCACGTAGTCCGCGAGGGTGGGGCGCACGGCCATGAAGTCCTCTCCCCGGCTGTTGCGCACCACCACCCCCTCTTCCTGCCCGATGAGCTCGTCGTGGGCGATCTTGCCCCGGAGGTCCTGGACCCGGCCCGCCTGGAGGGTGGTGAGGTAGCGACGGCCGTGGCGGTCGATGAGGAGGACGAGCTCCCCGGCCTCCAGCGGACCCGTGCGCATCAAGGGGCCACGGGACGCGGGGCGTCCAAGGTCCGGATCCGGAGCCGGGCCGCGGCCCGCTCCGTCATCCGGCAGAAGGCGCAGACCTCCGTGGTGGTGGGCTGACCGCAGCGCAGGCAGCTGTGCACCTCTGCGGGAGGCTGGTGGGACTGCAGCAACGGCCGCAGCTTCTCGAGGAAGTTCCAGTACAGGCTCTGCTTGGTACCGGGTGCGCCGCGCTCCAGAAGGTTGAGGGCTTCCTTGAGCAGGAGCGTGCGGGCCCCCACACTGTTGGGACACTCGTCGAGGATGTAGTCGATTCCCCGCAGCACCGCGTAGGCCGCGGTCTCGCGCTCCGCGATCCGATAGAGCGGCTTCACCTTCCTCACCAGGGCCGGATGGGTGCGCTCCAGCACCGGGGTCTGGCGCACCAGGGCCTCCACGTTGCCGGAGATGAGGTTCCCGAGCAGAACCGCGGCCTCGTCGTCCAGATTGTGGGCGGTGGCCACCACGTCGAACCCATGCTCCAGGGCCACCTGGTTGAACAGATACCGCTTGCTGAGGCCGCAGGCGGAGCAGGCCACCCGTCCCGTGAGCCGGGCCAGGTCCTCCACCCCTGCCCCGTAGGTCGCGGGGAGATCCACCACCAGGAGCTCCGCCCCGCGTTCCCGGGCGAAGTTCTCGCACTTCTCCTGGGAAAGCCGCGAGTATTCCCCGATCCCCAGGTTCAGGTGCAGGCCCGTCGCCCGGTACCCCAGGCGCAGCAACACGTCCCAGAGGACCAGGCTGTCCTTCCCCCCGGAAACCGCCACGAGGACCCGGTCGGATCGGGTGAACATCCGCTCCCGGTCAATGGCCCGCTGGACCTGGTGCTCGAACCACTCCAGAAAGTGCGGGCCGCAGTAAGCCGCGTTGTGCCGCCGCACCTCCACCGCGGCGGTGCTTCTACACTTCACGCACCGCACGTCCGCCTCCGGAAACCACGGGCCGGATCTCCAGCTCGTCCTCCTCCGCCACGGGCGCATCCAGGGTCAGCAGCTCGGTTTTCCGGATCACAAGCACGGTCTCCGGGTTGAGGCCCAGTTGATCCAGCACCTCCCGGACACGCCGCGGCCCGTGGAGTTCCACTTCCCGACGCTGGTGGCGAATCCGGATCTTCACGAGGCCATCTTACCCGGAGGTCGCACCCCCGCTCAACCGTGGGCGTCCCGGGACAAGGTTACGGCACGACCCGGATCCGGATTCCCCGCCCGACCCCGCGGACGTGGCGTCGAGATGCATGTTTACGGATCCTCCACCACCGCCGTGGCCTCGATCTCCACCAGGATGCGGGGATCCACGAATCCGCTGGCTCCGACGATGGTGGTGGCCGGCCGGATTTCCCCGAACACCTCCCCGTGGGCCCGGCCGGCCTCCTCCCACCGGGAGGGGTCACGGAGATAGATCCGGGTGCGTACCACGTGCTCGAGGGAAGCCCCGAGTGCCCGCAGGGCCTGCCCGATGATCTCCAGGGCGGCCCTGGTCTGGGCGTAGTAGTCCTCCCCGCCCAGGATGTTGCCCCGCTCGTCCGCAGGGGCGGTGCCGCTCACCTCGATGAGGGAGCCCACCCGCACCGCCCGGGAGTATCCCACCACGGCCTCCCAGGGCCGGTTTGCGGGAACCCTGCGGCGCGCCATCCCTATCCTCCTACCGGGTCTGACCCGGAGTCTGGACTCCGCCGTCTTCCAACAGCCGCCGGAGGGGCAGACGGTGCCGGTACACCCCCAGGGCCGCGGCGAGTACCCCGAACCCCACGTACTCCCAGGGCTCCCGGAGGACCAGCATGGTGAAGGGGACGGAAAGGAGGGCGAGCACGGAGGCCACGGTGACCATCCGGGTAAGCGCCGCCACGATGCCCCACACGATGCCGGCCACCCCCGCGGCCCATGGCGAGAGGGCGAGGAGCACCCCGAAGCTCGTGACGACTCCCCGCCCGCCCCCGAACCGCAGGAAGACGGACCAGCTGTGGCCCGCCATGGCAGCCAGGCCCGCCGCCACCGCCCAACCGGGAGCAAGCCCCAGCCGCTGCGCGGCGATCACCGGCAGGGCTCCCTTGAGGAGGTCTGCGAGAAAGACGACCGCGCCCCCGTAGGGCCCGGCGATCCGGTAGACGTTCGTGGGGCCGAGCTGCCCGCTCCCGTACTCCCGGAGATTCACCCCCACGAGCCACCGAACCAGGAGGAGTCCCGTGGGCACCGCCCCCAGGAAGTAGCTCAACACCACCATCAGGATCCCCATGACGGTGGAGGGAATTCGTCAGAGGGCGGCCGCTTACCTGCGGGAACGCAGGTGGATCCGGAGAGGCGTACCCACCAGGTCAAAGGAAGCCCGCAGGCGGCCTTCCAGGTATCGGAGGTAGGGCTCATCGCCGAGTCCGGGGTCGTTCACGAAGAGGACGAGGGTGGGCGGCCGGACCGCTACTTGGGTGGCGTAGTAGATCTTGAGGGGACGGCCGGAGGCATCCGTGGGTGGGTGGGCCTCCCGCACCGCCCGCGCGATGGCCCGGTTGAGAGGGCCCGTGGGGATGCGGAGGGCGTGGCTGGCATCCGCCCGGACGACCAGATCCAGGATCCGGCGCACGTTCCTCCCCGTCTTCGCGGAGGTGAACACCACGGGCGCGAAATGCACGTGTCGGAGGGCCTCGTGTACCTGCCGCGCGAGGTTCGTGGCGTTCTCCGGGGGAACGAGATCCCACTTGTTCACCGCCACCACCAGGGCCCGCCCCGCTTCCACCACCTCCTGTGCGATCCGCTGGTCCTGATCCACAGGACCTTCCGTGGCGTCCAGCACCAGCACCGCCACGTGCGCCCGCTCCAGGGCTCGACGGGTACGGGTGGTGCCGTAGAACTCGAGAACGTCCCGGATGCGGGCCCGACGGCGCAGGCCCGCGGTGTCCACGAGCACGAAGGTGCGGCCGTCCGTCCGCAGCACCACGTCCACCGCGTCCCGGGTGGTCCCGGGGGCTTCGTCCACCAGCACCCGATCCATCCCCACCAGGGCGTTCACCAGGGAGGACTTGCCGACGTTGGGGCGCCCCACGAAGGCCACGGGAATCCCTTCCTCCAAGGGTGTGTGCTCTCTGCCCTCCGGGAGGCGCGCCACGACCCGGTCGAGGAGCTCCCCGATCCCGTACCCGTGGAGGGCGGAAACACCCACCACCTCAGGGAATCCCAGGGCGTGGAACTCCGCGGTGAGGACATCTTCCCGGTCGGGCTGATCCACCTTGTTCACCACGAGGATCACGGGGCGTTGGGCCCCGCGGAGGGATCGCGCGATCTGCGCATCCTCCGGGACCAGCCCGGCCCGGCCGTCCACCACGAACAGCACCACATCCGCCTCCTGGGCCGCGGCCTGGGCGGCCGCGCGCACCCGCTCCGCGATCCGGTCCTCTGGAGCGCTCACCCATCCTCCGGTGTCCACCACCTCAAACCGCCGGCCCCCCCACTCCACGAGGGCGGAGAGGCGATCCCGGGTGACTCCCGGGATGTCCTCCACGATGGCGATGCGTCTCCCCACCAGGCGGTTGAAGAGGGCGGACTTCCCCACGTTGGGCCGGCCCACGATGGCCACCACGGGAACCCGATGCATGACGGGAGCGGTTCAGGCGCCCAGGGCTGCGCGGATCTCCTCGAGACGGCGGAGCACCTGCTGGATGATCCAGTCGGGCGTGCTGGCGCCCGACATCACGCCCACGGTGCAGCCCGACCAGAACCAGCCTGGATCCAGTTCCTCCGGGGTCTCAATGTGGTAGGTGGGGCGGCCGTGCCGTCGCCCGATCTCCGCGAGGCGGGTGGTGTTCGCGCTGTGGCGGCCCCCGAGTACGAGGAGGACATCCACCTCCGCCACCAGGCGCTCCGCCTCCTCCTGTCGGATGGCGATGGCAGGACAGAGGGTGTTGATCACCTTGGTCTCCCGCACCCGAAGCACGATGTCTCCCACGATGCGGCGGAAGTTCTCCACGGACTGGGTGGTCTGCGAGACGACGGCCACCTTGCCCCGCAGCGGCAGCCGGGCCGCCTCCTCCGGAGTGTGCACCACGGCTACCCGATCCCCGAGCTTCTCCTTCAGGGTGACCATCTCCGGGTGCCCGTGATCGCCCACCGCCACCACGAAGTACCCCTCCTCCGCGAGCTGCTCCGCGATGAGGTGGGCCCGGGTGACCACGGGACAGGTGGCGTCCACGATCTCCATCCCCCGGCGACGGACCGCCTCCAGGACCGCCTCCTCCACCCCGTACGCGGAGACCACGAAGGCCTCCCCGTCCAGATCCTCCAACCGCCGGGCCACCCGCACGCCCGCCCCTTCTAGGCGGGCCACCTCCTGCGGGTTGTGGATGAGCGGTCCCCAGGTGTACGTGGCGCCGTGCTTTTCCGCGGTGCGGAGGGCGATCTCCACCGCCCGTCGCACACCCCCGCAAAACCCCATGTGCCGAGCCACGATGACCCGCATCCTCTGCCTCCGCTCCTGCCCCCGTCAGCATACCACGGGGGAGCCCCTCACGACCTCCGCGGCGCGGAGGTCTCCCGGGAGCGGACGGGGGGCTTCACGCCCAGGAGTTCCGCGATGGCCCCCATGATCCGGTCGCTGGCCACCTCCAGCCCCTCCCGGGTGCCGGGAAGACCGTCCAGCCGAAAGGGAGGTCCGATGCGGACCTCGATCCTGCGGGGCCTGGGAATCCAGGCTCCCTTGGGCATGGCCTCCAGGGTCCCCAGGATCCCCACGGGGAGGATGGGGGCCCCGGCCCGCAGAGCCAGGAACGCGGCCCCGGGCTCCGCGGGGAGCAGGTACCCCCGGGGGTTTCGGGTGCCCTCCGGGAAGATCACCACCGCCTCGCCTCGCCGGATGAGGTCCAGGGCCGTACGGATGGCGGCCCGGTCCGGTTCTCCCCGTCGCACGGGGAACGTCCCCACGGCCCGCATCCACGCGCGCAGGAGAGGGATCCGGAACAGCTCCTCCTTCGCCATGAAGTGCACGGTCCGGCGGAGCGCGCACCCCAGCACCGGGGGATCCAAGGCGCTCCAGTGGTTGGAGACCACGAGGAGAGGGCCACAGAGGGGTTCGTGTTCCTGTCCGACAACCCGCATCCGGAACAGGGACCGCAACGCCGCGCGGAGGAAGACCTTGCTCACCTGGTACACCAGATGGTTCACCGTTCCCCCTCCAGGGCCCGGGCCAGGGCCGCGATCTCCTCCACCACCTCTTCCGGGGTTCGGCCCGTGGTGTCCACCACCCGGGCATCGGGCGCCCGGCGCAGGGGTGCGACGGCCCGGTTCCGTGCGAGCTCGTCGTCGCGGCGCACGATCTCCAGAACCCGCTCGTATGGGATCTCCAGCCCCGCGGCCTGGAACTCCGCCCACCGCCGGCGGGCCCGTTCCTCCAGGGAGGCGTCCAGGTAAATCTTCAGCTCCGCCTCCGGAACCACCACGGTGCCGATGTCCCGGCCCTCCATCACCACTCCTCCCCCCTCCGCAAGCGTCCGCTGCCGGGCGGTGAGGAAGGCCCGCACCTCCGGGTGCGCAGCCACCCGGGCCACCACCGCGTTCACCTCCACGGATCGGATGGCCTCCGTCACGTCCTCCCCATCGCACCAGATCCGGAAACCCTCCGGAGAGGGCTGGATCCGGAGCTCCAGGGCACGCGCGAGCTCCGCCACCCGTCCCCCGTCCTCCGGGGGAATTCCTTCCCGCAGAACCCGCCAGGCTACCGCCCGGTACATGGCACCCGTGTCCACGTACCGGTATCCCAGCCTCTTCGCCAGCAGGCGCGCCACCGTTCCCTTCCCCGCGCCCATGGGGCCATCGATGGCGATCACGGGACGCCGGCGCATGCGCCTCCCCGCAGAGCCGGGGGCAAGATCACGGGCCGGGCCGAGCGGGGGTGCGGGAGCACCAGGGGCTCCACCCCGTACACGGCCCGGAGGGAGTCCGCGGTGAGCACCTCCTCCGGGAGGCCCTGGGCGTACACCCGGCCCTCGCGCAGCAGGACCATGCGGTCACACACCAAACTGGCCAGGTTCAGGTCGTGCAGGGTGCACACCACCGCGGCACCGGAGTCCCCTAGATCCCTCAGGAGTTCCAGGGTCTCCCCCTGGTGCGCGAGGTCCAGGTGCGCGGTGGGCTCATCCAGGAGGAATACCCGCGCCTTCTGGGCCAGGGCCCGGGCGAGCAGCACCCGCTGACGTTCCCCCCCGCTCGTGGCCCCGAAGGGGCGGCGGGCCAGGTGTCGGGTATTCGTGCGGTCCATGGCTTCCCGTACCGCCCGCTCGTCGGCTTCCAGATCCCCGTGCGCGTAGCGTCCCATGCGGACCACTTCCTCGCACGTAAACCCCGGGGGACAGAGGGGATCCTGGGGCAGGTACGCGATCCAGCGGGCCCGCTCCCGCGGTGGGATGTCCGAGACCGGACGGTCCCCGAGGAGCACGGTGCCCGCGGTGGGCCGCAGCAGGCCTGCAAGACAGCGCAGGAGGGTGGTCTTGCCCGCACCGTTGGGACCGCACAGGGCCACCACCTCCCCTGGCCCCACCTCCACCGTCACCTCCCGGAGGACCGGAACGCCTCCGTACCCCGCCTGGACCGAGCGCGCCACAAGCCGCATCGGTTTACCGCTCCTCCTGCCAGGTGACTTCTGGATGGAGGACGCGCGCGATCTGCTCGAGGCCTAGGACGAGCCGGGGACCCGGCCGCGTCACCCAGGAGGGATTGAGCGCGTAAACCCGCCCTGCCCGCACCGCGTCCAGGAGGCGCCAGGCGGGACGCCGCATCACCCGGTCTCGGCCGGGGTGGAGGACCAGGATGACCTCCGGGTTCCGGCGGAGGATCTGCTCCTCGGAGACCTGGGGCCAGCCCGCCAGTTCCCGGAAGACGTTCTCGCCCCCCGCGAGCCCGAGGAGGTCGTGCAGGAAGGTCCCCCGGGCGGCGGTGAGAAACGGCTGATCCCAGACCTCCACGAAGACCCTGGGCCGCGGCCGGGAGCGGGGCAGCTGGGTCCGGATCCTGTTCACCCGCTCCCGCATTCCCTCCACGACTCCGCGGGCCCCCTCCGTCCTTCCCGTCACCTGGCCCAGGAGGAGGATGGCCCGATAGGTGTCCTGCAGGGATCGAGGATCCAGAGCCAGGACCCGGTACCCGAGGCCGCGCAGCCGTTCCAGGTTCGCCCGCTGGAGGCTCACAAGGCCCACCACGAGATCGGGCCGCAGGGCCGCGAGCCGCTCGTAATCCAGGTGGACCCCACCCACCTGGGGCTTGCGCCGTACCTCCGGAGGGTAGTCGTCCGCGGAGGACACCCCCACCACGAGATCCCGCGCGCCGATGGCGTAGAGGATCTCCGTCATGCTGGGGGCCAGGGAGACGATGCGACGGGGCGGTGCGGAGAACGTCAGGGTCTGTCCTAGGGCATCCAGTACCCGTACGGGTCCGGATCCCCACGCCGTCCCCGCGAGGAGCCCGGCGAGGAGAGTCGCGAGGAACCGCCACCCGGTCACCGCGGTTGTGAGCGTCCTCATCACGCAGACCCATGGCAGTATACGGCAAAGGTTTATCGTCGGAACAGCCGGCGCCACAGATCCCCAAGCCGGGAGGGCGCCCGAACCGGCTCTCCGGCCACGAGCGGGGCCCGGGCGACCGCCCGGCCGGCCACCACCACCTCCGCCCCTCCCACGACCTCCCCCGCCCCGATGGGGGGGTGCAGGTCCGGATGGGACCAGACCCGGAGGACCGCCCGGGTGCCCCGGGGGAGGGAGACCACGAGGTCGCGGGCGGCCACCACCGGCACGGTCAGGCCTCCTGCGATCTGGAACGACCCCACCACCGCTCCCCGCTGCGCGAAGACCCGGAGCTCGAACTCCTCAAAGCCGTAGTCCAGCAGCCGGGCGGCGTCTCGGAACACCTGGGGAGCGTTCAGGAGCACCACGAGGAGACGGCGACCGTTCCGGGTGGCGGAGGCCACCAGGCACCGTCCGGACTCGGCCGTCCATCCCGTTTTGACCCCGTCTGCCCCCGGGTAGTGGCCCAGGAGCCGGTTGCCGTTGAGCAGGCGAAGAGGCCCTTGGAGACCCGGATACTCGTACTCCCGCGTGCGGACGATCTCCCGGAAGACGGGATTCCGGAGCGCGGCCCGGGCGAGGCGGGCAAGATCGGAAGCGGTGGTGTAGTGGCCGGGTTGATGGAGGCCGTGCGGGTTCACGAAGTGCGTGTTCCGGGCCCCCAGGGCCCAGGCCCGGGCGTTCATCCGCCGGACGAACCCCTCCACGGACCCGTCCACCGCCTCCGCCAAGGCCACCGCGGCGTCGTTTGCGGACTTCACGAGGAGCGCGTAGAGCAGCTCCCGCACGGTCCGCCGCTCCCCCACCTCGAGCCCCACGGAGGATCCCTCACGCTGCGCGGCAGCCCTGGCCGAGATCCTGACCACGCGGTCCAAGGGGAGGTTCTCCAGGACCAGGAGGGCCGTGAGGATCTTCGTGGTGCTGGCAGGCGGACGCGGGAGGTCCGGGTTGCGGGCCAGGAGGACCTGGCCCGTACGCTCCTCGAGGAGCACGAAGGCCGTCGCCTCCACCTGCGGCGGCGCGCTTCCGCGGGCCGGGGACGCCAGGAGCCCGACGGTCAGCAGCAACCCTACTGCCCGGGCCCTCATGACCGCTCCCTTCCCCGGAGGGCGTCCTTTACCTGGACCTCCCCCAGAGGGGGGAGGTCCGAGAGGTCCCGCAGTCCGAACCGCCGGAGGAACAGCTCGGTGGTGCCGTACTCCACGGGGTGCCCGGGACCGGGCCTACGCCCCACCTCCCGGATCAGGCCCCGATCGAGGAGGCGTCGGAGGTGGGCGTCGCTGCGGGCTCCCCGGATGGCCTCGATCTCCGACCGGGTTACGGGCTGGCGGTAGGCCACGATGGCCAGGGTTTCCAGGACAGCCCGGGAGAGGGGCTCTGGCTGCAGATCCAAAAACCGCCGGACGAACTCCCCGTACTCGGGCCGCGTGCACAGTTGATACCCGCCCCCCACCTCCTGGATCATGAGGCCTCGCCCCTCGTACGCCCGCTGGAGCTCCTGGAGCAGGGCCCGCATCTCCTCCACGGAGCACCCCACCACCCTCGCCAACCGCTCGGGGGGTACGGGGCCGCCGCTCACGAGGAGCAGGCATTCCAGAGCCCCCAGCAACGTGCGGCGATCCCCGGGGGCGAATTCAACCCGCTCCCTCAACCCGCCTCCTCCAACCGTGGACCCGAACGGGATTCTGCCAGCCGGAGGCGAATCGGCGTGAACGGCCGGGACTGCTCGATCCGGATCCGGCCCTGCCGCACGAGCTCTAGAAGGGCCAGGAAGGTGACGATCACCACGAGCCTCGAATCCTCCGGCTGGAACAGGGCCTCGAACACCACGCCCGTGGGAGAGGCCGCCAGGGTCCGCAGGATGAAGGCCGCCCGCTCCTCCACGCTCACGCCCGCGGCGGGAATCTCCTCCACCACCTCGCGGCTGCGCTCGAGCACGCGACGGAACGCCGCGAGCAGGTCTTCCACGGAGACCCCCACCAGGGGAAGCTCCGAGGGATCCACCTCCACGGGAGGCCGGGTGAACACCCGGCTCTGCACGGCTTCCAAGGCCGCCAGGGCGCTTGCCACGTCCCGGAATGCCCGGTACGCTTCCAGGTTCACCTCCATGGGGGATTCCGCCTCCGCGTCGGCTTCCTCCACGTTCACCCCGGGGGCGGGTCGGGCGGGGAGGAGCTGCAGGCTCTTGAGGGCCACCAGCATCGCCGCCTGCTGGAGGAAGTGGGTCCGGGCCTCGAGGTCCTCTTCCGGCAGGGCGTCCAGGACCGAGCGGATGGCCTCCGCGACCGAGACCTCCCTCAGGTCCAGCTCCCCTACCTGAGCCCGGCGCACGGCCTCCGAGACCGTCCCCTCGAATCCCGGGATCCGGATCAACGGCTCGTCTCGGGTCACGGAAACGCCCTCGGGCGGAGGAACGGGGCCGGATCAGGACGGGAAAGTTCACGCTCCCGGAGAAGCCACGGCGACCGTGCTCCACACCCGGAGCAGGGCGTCCGAGGAGACCACTTCCCCGAAGTAGCGGTCCAGGTTCCGGAGGGACGCCCGGTGATCCTCCTCGGAGAGGGCGGAGCAGCAGTCCTCCACCACCACCACGTAGTACTCCCGCTGACAGGCATCCCGGGCCGTGGTCTCCACGCATACGTTGGTCACGGTCCCCGTGAGCACCACCGTCCGGATCCCCCGGCCCCGCAGCACGAGGTCCAGGGAGGTTCCGAAGAACGCGCTGTACCGGTGCTTGTAGAGCACGAGGTCCTGCGGCTGAGGCGGGAGCACGAACTCCGCGCCCCACGTTCCGGGCCGCAGCATGCTGACCCGCCGCCGGTGCGCGCGGCGCTCCGTCCACACCGGGGTGAGCACCTCCGGGAGGTAGTGCGTCCCCACGAACACCACCTGCACCCCTGCGGTTCGGGCATGCCGGAGGAGGGCTTCCAGGCGGGGGAGCATCCGGTGGGTGGCCTCCAGGGGCATGCCGAGCTTCCCCCAAGCACCTTCCGGATGGCAGAAGTCGTTCTGCATGTCGATCACCAGGAGCGCGGTGTGTTGGGGTCGGACCTTCTCTTCCAGCTTCATGGATTCCCTCCGGGCACGATCACGTGGAACCCCAAGGTGCCGAACTCGCTCATGGCCTGCAGGACCTCCGTGGACTCCTCCAAGGACACGGTCTGGGTCACGAGCCGTCCGGGATCCACCTTGCCCATGGCCACCAGGTTCAACAGACCCCGGTGGCTCGCCACGGGGCAGCCGAAACTTCCGAGAAAGGAGATCTCGTGTCGCACCAGGTAGTCCACGGGGATGGAGACCCTTCCCTGCTCCTTCTGACTGGTGAGGCCGATCTGCACGTGCCGTCCCCCTCGTCGCAGGGCCAGGACTGCGGGCACCGTGGTCTCCTCGCTCCCCAGGGCCTCCACGGTGATGTCCGCCCCTTCCCCCGTGAGGGCCCGGATGGCCTCCACGGGATCCCCGCGCGCGGCGTTCACCGTGGCCACCGCGCCTTCTGCCCGTGCCTTCTCCAGCTTGTCCTCCCGGATGTCCACCGCGATGGGCCGTGCTCCGAGGGCGCTGCTGATCTGCACCGCGCTGAGCCCCACCCCGCCCACCCCGAAGATCGCCACCCACTCCCCGGGCCGCAGCTGGGCCCGGTCCACGATTCCGTGGTAGGCGGTCATATACCGGCAGCCCAAGGCGGCGGCGCTGATGAACCCGATGTTCTCCGGGAGCCGCAGCAGATTCACGTCCGCCTCCGGGATCAGAACCTTCTCCGCGTACCCCCCGTTGCGGCGCACGCCAAGCCCGCCCCCCGTCAGACACAGGTTGGAACGGCCGGCGGAGCAGTACTCGCACCTGCCGCAGGCCACGTGGAAGGGCACCGTTACCCGGTCCCCCACCCGAACGGACCGCACCCCTTCCCCCACCGCCTCCACCACGCCCGCCAGCTCGTGTCCGGGCACCACGGGAAGGGTCGGGGCCCTGCCCAGCCATCCCCAGTCTCCCTGCCAGACGTGCCAGTCCGTGCGGCAGATCCCGCACGCGTGCACCCGGACCACCGCGTCCGTGGGACCCGGTTCCGGATCCGGGAGCTCCTGGATCACCAGCGGCTCCCGAAACCCCACCATCACCGCCGCCCGCACCACCCCACCTCCCTGTGCCGCACAACAAGCCTCACGGCACCAGAACGACCTTCCCGAACTGCTGCCCGGCCTCCAGGAAGGCATGCGCCTCCCGGACCTCGGACAGGGGGAACACCCGGTCCACCACGGGCTTGAGAACGCCCCGCTCGATGAGGGGCAACAGCTCCCACAGCTCCCACTTCCCGCCCATGTACGTCCCGTACACGGTCACTGCCTTGCCGAAGATGTACCGGATGTCCGTCTGCACCACCGATCCCGTGGTGGCCCCGCACAACACGAGCCGCCCGCCCCGCCGGAGGCTCCGGAGGCTCACCTCCCACGTGGCCGCACCTACGTGGTCGAAGACCACGTCCGCGCCCTTGCCGCCGGTGAGCTCCCGCACCCGCTCCGCCACGTCCTCCCGCTTGTAGTTGATCCCCTCGTCCGCGCCCAGGGCTCGGGCCCGCTCCAGCTTCCAGTCGTCCCCCGCGATGGCGATCACCCGGGCGTGGTGGGCCTTGGCGATCTGAATGCCCGCGCTCCCAACCCCGCTCCCTGCGCCCCAGATCACCACATCCTCTCCCGGACGCACGCGGGCCTGGGTCACCAGCATGTTCCATGCGGTGAGGAACACGAGGGGGAAGGCCGCGGCTTCCTCGAAGGTGAGGTTTGCGGGCTTGGGGAGCACGTTCACCGCGGGGACCACCACGAACTCCGCGTTGGTCCCGTTCCGTCTGGCCCCCAGGAGCCCGTACTGGGGGCAGAGGTTGTCGGTCCCCCGGATGCACGCGGGACACTGCCCGCAGGAGATCCCGGGGCTCAGGGCCACCTCGTCTCCCACCCGCACCCCGGTCACCCCCTCCCCCACCGCCTCCACCACGCCCGCGCCGTCGGAGCCGAGGATGAGGGGAAGGGGCCACCGACCCGCGGGCCCGCGGCGCACCCACAGGTCGAGGTGGTTCATGGCCGCGGCCCGGATCCGCACCCGAACATGCCCAGGAGGAACTTCGGGGACCGGAACCTCCTCCAGCCGCAGCACCTCCGGTCCCCCGTGCTCTCGGATCACCACCGCCCGCATCCGCATCCTCCTCACACGACCCCGCGGAGTCTCGGATCCAGGGCGTCCCGGATGCCGTCCCCCACCATGTTGAAGGCGAACACCACGATCATCAACGCCAGGCCCGGCGCGAGGGACAGGATGGGGAAGCTGGTGAGGAACCGATATCCCTCCAGCACCATGGATCCCCAGGCGGGGGTAGGCGGCTTGATGCCGACCCCCAGGAAGCTCAGGCTCCCCTCGATGAGCATGGCCCCGCCCAGGCTCAGGCTTGCCTGCACGATGAGGGGCGAGAGGCAGTTGGGGAGGATGTGGCGGAACATGATGCGGCTCGTGCTGGCCCCTAGGGCCTGGGCCGCGATCACGTACTCGTTCTCCTTCACGGAGAGGGTCTGACCGAAGGTCAGCCGGGTGTACCCGGGGATGAAGGCCACCGCGAGCGCCACCATCACGTTCCGGACCCCTGCTCCCAGGAGGGAGGTGATGACCAGGGTGAACACCAGAGGGGGCATGGCCATGAGGGCGTCCATGCACCGCATGATGAACACCCCGACTCTTCCTCCCACGAACCCCGCGATGAGCCCCAGGATCACGCCCGTCGCCCCTCCCATGAGGACCGCCCCCACGGCCACGATCAGGGAGGTCCTGGCCCCGTAGATGAGGCGGCTCAGGACGTCCCGTCCCAGGGCGTCCGTGCCCAGCCAGTGCTCCGCGCTGGGCCTCTGGAGGACGTTCCGGAGGTCCTGCGCATACGGATCGTAGGGGGCCAGCAGGGGAGCGAAGAGGGCCGAAATGAGGAACATCCCGACCACCACGAGTCCGAACACCACCAGAGGGCGCGAGAAGAGGACCCGCCGGACCCTGGCACTGACCACCCCCCGCGCCGGCCGTGCGACCGCCGTCCACTCCGCCACCCTAGCCATATCGAATCCTCGGGTCCAGGAATCCGTACATCAAATCTACCATCAGCGTGATCATGGTCGTGGTGATCCCCGTGAGCAGGGCAAAGCCCTGGACCACGGGATAGTCCTTGGCCACCACGCTGTCCACCGCCAGCCGCCCCAACCCCGGGATGTTGAACACCGTCTCGATCACCACGGTTCCACCGATGACGAAATTCAACAGCAATCCCGCGATGGTGACCACGGGGATGAGGGCGTTCTTCAGGGCGTGCTTGGAGATCACCTGCCGCTCAACCACGCCCTTGGCCCGTGCGGTACGGATGTAGTCCTGCCGCAGGACCTCCAGCATGCTGGACCGGGCCTGCCGGGCCAGGGCGGCCATGGGGAGGGTGGCCAGCACGATCACGGGCATTACGCTCTGCCGAAAGCTCATCCAGAAGTCCTCGAACGGACTCGTGTACCCGAAAATGGGCAGCCACCGCAGGCGCAACCCGAAGATGTAGATGAACAGGATCGCCAGCCAGAAGCTGGGGGCGGTGATGCCGATGTTCGCGATGAAGGTGACCAGGGTATCCAGCCACGTCCCCCGGCGCAGGGCGCTGACGATCCCTAGGAACACCCCCACCACTCCCCCCACCACCAGGGCGGTGACCCCGATGTGGAGGGAGATGGGGAGCCTCTTGGCGATCTCCGACCGCACGTCCACCCGCTGGATGATGGAGATTCCCAGATCTCCCCGGGTCACCAGGCCCCACAACCACCGCACGTACTGGACGGGGAGGGGCTGGTCCAGGCCGAATTCCTTCCGGAGGAGAGCGAGGCGTTCCTCCGAGGCCGCCTCGAACTCCTCCGCGGTGATCAACATGAGCACGGGATCCCCCGGAAGGAGCCGCATGAGCAGGAACACCACCACGCTCAGCAGCCAAACGACCAACAGGGACTGCAGGAACCTCCGCAGAATGTAAGTGCTCACCTGGTTCACCACCTCCGTCTCGATCCCGCGAGCTTACGGGAAGGTGAGGACGGTGCGGATCACCTCCCCCTTGCGCATCCACTCGAAGCTCTCGTTCACGTGCTCCAGCCCCGCCTTCCGGCTCACCATCTCGTCCAGCTTCAACCGCCCCTGCCGGTACAGGTCCAGGTACCGCGGGATGTCCACGGGGAACCGGTTGGACCCCATGACGGATCCCTGCAGGCGCCGTTCCCGCAGGATCTGCCGCGGCTCCAGCTCCAGGGTGTCCGTGACGGAGGGCACCCCGATGATGGTGGCGGTTCCCAGGGGGGCCAGGCAGTCCACGCACTGCCGGTACACCTTGGGAGACCCGACGACGGCAAAGGAGTAGTCCACCCCTTCACCGGTCAACCGCAGGATGGCCTCCACCGGGTCCACCTCCGAGGCGTTCACCACGTCCGTGGCTCCAAACCGTTTCGCGATCTCGAGCTTCTGCGGCAGGATGTCCACCGCGATGATCCGGCGTGCCCCCGCGAGATAGGCTCCCTGCACCACGGAGATCCCCACTCCCCCCAATCCGAACACCGCTACGGTGCTCCCCGGCTGCACCTTGGCGGTGTTGAACACCGCGCCCACTCCCGTAAGGACTCCGCAGCTCAACAACGCGGCGGCCTCGAGCGGCACATCCTCCGGAATCTTCACCACCGCGTTCTCGTGGATCAGCATCTTCTCCGCAAAGGCCCCCACGTTCGCGAACTGGTTCACGGGCTGCCCGTTCCGCCGTAGGCGCGGGGGTTCGGAGGGATCCCGTCGCGTGTACGGGCTGCGGCAGAGGTTCAGGTGGCCCGTGAGGCACTTGTCGCACTGCCCGCAGAAGGCGGTCACGCACACCACCACGTGGTCCCCCGGCCTGACCCGGGTCACGAGGCCCCCCACCTTCTCCACCACGCCCGCCGCCTCGTGTCCGAGCACCATGGGAAGGGGGGCGGGCAGATCGCCGTCCGCGATGTGCAGGTCGCTGTGGCACACCCCCGCGGCCACGGTGCGCACCACCACCTCCCGGGGACCGGGCTCGTCGATCTCCACCTCCTGGATCACCAGGGGCTTTTTGGCCTCCTGGAGTACCGCCGCCTTCATCGGTTCGCCTCCTGGGGATTTTGTCCGTTCATCGTCTCGCCCACCACGCCTCTGCGGGTTTCCACCAAGGCCACGTCTGACCCTGGAGGTGACCGGTATCCCGCACCTCCCTCCGGGCCACCACCGCGGCTCCGGGAGAGGTGTACACGGGGATCACGGTGTGGTCCTGCAGCAGCATCCGGTGGAGCTGCTGGAGCTTGTGACGTTGCGGGGTCAGGGTGCCCGTGGACTCCTCCAGCACCTTCTCTAGACCCTCCGGGCGTTTCAGGCTCGCCCAGACCTCCCGGGCCGTAGGGCCGAGGTAGAACTGGATGTACGTGTTAAAATTCGGGAAGTACCCGTAGATGTGCGCCAGAAGTCCCCGCCATCCCTTCTGCTGATACTCATAGTAGCGGCCCACGGGGGGGATCTCCAAATCCGCCCGGATCCCCACCGCCTGCAGAGCCCCCTGGAGGGCAACCCCCACGTCCCTTTGCAGGTAGAAGGCAGGGATCAAGCGCGTACCGAAGCCGTTCGGGTACCCGGCCTGGGCGAGGAGCTCTCTTGCCCGCTCAGGGTTATACGTCGGGCCCCGGTAGTCCGGTAAGACCGCGGGGCTTTCCGGCGGCGCGATCTGAGACCAGGGTTCTCCCAGCCCTGCCCCCAGAACCCGGGCCAAGGAGACCCGGTCCAAGGCATAGCCCAGGGCTTCCCGCACCCGGCGATCCGCAAAGGGGGAGTCCGGAAGAGCGCTATCGGGAATCAGCATCAGGATGCCCCGCGAGGGAGGACCGGTGATCACCTGGAACCGGCCCGTGGCCCGAAGCTGATTGATGATCTGAGGGTCCGCGAACCGGGCCATGTCCACCTCGCCCGCGAGGAGGGCCGCCTGAATGGTGAGGGGCTCCGCCTGAGGGAAGAAGCGCAGCTCGATGCGATCCAGGTAGGGCTTGGGCCGATCCCAGTACCGGTCGAACCGCACGTAGTGTGCGTACGCGCTTGGGTCATAGCGGGTGATCCGGAAGGGTCCGGTGCCCACCGGCTGCCACTGGGCCCGCTCCTGCCCGAGCCTCTGTATGGTGCTGGGAGACGCGATCAGGGCGGCGCTCCCCCCGAGGGAGAGGAACACGCCGTTGTCCCACTTCTCCAGGTTCACCCGCACCACGTACCGGTCCAGGACGTCCACGGAACGGATGTACTTCGGGAGTCGTCCCACCCGGAGGAAGTTCTCCAAGCTGAATTTCACTGCCTCCGCACTGAGCTCTGTCCCATCGTGGAACAGGACGCCCCGGCGCAACCGGAAGGTCAGCGCTTTCCGGTCCGGGGCGATCTCCCACCGCTCCGCCAGTTTGGGGAATACTCGGCCGTACGCGTCCACCCAGACCAACGTCTCGTACACCGGAACCGCAGGAAGGATCCCGAACACCGGCATGACCCAGGGCACGCCAAATGGCCCTCCGGGCGAAGCCCCCTCCGCGATCCGCAGCACGCCACCCCGCGGTTTCTGCTCCGCGGGTCCTGCAAGGCCGAACTCGCCTCCTCCCAGCGTGACTACAAGAGCCGCCACCAGAGCGAGGGAGATCCCCAGGGTCCGTCCACGGGCATCCACGTTCCCCACCTCCCATCTCCGGATCGCCGCTCCCCCCTCGGTTCACCTTCCCTCCGGAGAGCCCACGGAGGCCGGAACCCGGCCCTCCAGAGGAGCCTGCCGGAGGATCCGCCACACCTTCTCCGCCCTCAGGGGCATGTCCAGATGTCGCACCCCGAGCGGAGCGAGGGCGTCCACCACCGCGTTCACGAAGGCCGGTGTCCCCCCGATGGTCCCCGACTCCCCGACGCCCTTCGCCCCCAGGGGATTCGTGGGCGAAGGGGTAACGGTGTGGTACAGCTCAAGCGGAGGGACGTGCGTGGCCCGGGGGATGGAGTAGTCCGCCAGGCTTGAGACGAGGGGTTGCCCGTCCTGGCCGTACGCCACCTCTTCCAGGAGGGCCTGGCCGAGGGCCTGCACGATCCCTCCCTGGATCTGACCGGCCACCAGCAGGGGGTTGACCATCACGCCCACGTCGTCCACCGCTACGTACCGGAGGACGGACACCTCCCCCGTCTCCCGATCCACCTCCACCAGGCAGAGGTGGGCTCCGAAGGGGAAGGTGTTGGAGGGGATGGCGAAGGTGGCAGACTCCTCCAGTCCGGGTTCCATCCCTTTCGGGAGGCGCATGGGCTGATACGCGGCGGCCGCGACCTCCGCCACCGATAAGGATCGATCCGGCACGCCCCGCACGGATACCCGCCCTTCCCGCAGCTCCAGATCCGCCACGGGGGCCTCCAGGAGATGCGCGGCGATTCGGAGGAGCTTGCGCCGCACCTTCTCCGCGGCCCGCAGGATGGCGGAGCCTCCCACCACCAGGGTGCGGCTCCCCCCCGTCCCCCCGCCCATGGGGATGGCCAAGGTGTCCCCGTGGACCACCCGCACCTTGTAAGGATCGATCCCCAGCTTCTCGGCCGCGATCTGGGCGAACCCCGTCGCGTCCCCCTGACCATGGGGAGAAGTCCCCGTGAACACCACCGCGGTCCCGTCCGCGTTCATCCGGACCTTCGCCCACTCCCACCCGAAGGCGCAGATCTCCACGTACGTGGAGAGGCCGATCCCCACCAGCCGCCCTTCCTTTCGGGCCTGCTCCTGTTCCTTCCGCAGCTTCGGATAGTCCGCCTTCTCGAGGAGGACCCGGAGGGCCCGGTGGTAGTCACCGCTGTCGTACCGCAATCCCGTGGGCGTGCGGTACGGGAACGCCCCCCTGGGGAGGAGGTTGCGGCGCCGCACCTCCGCGGGATCCAGCCCGAATTCCCGGGCCACGAGATCCATCCCCCGCTCCAGATAGTAGGTGGCCTCCGGACGGCCTGCGCCCCGGTACGCACCGGAAGGGGTTTTGTTCGTGTACACCCCCACCACCTCGATGTCCACCGCGGGGATGCGGTAGGGACCCGTGAGCATCCGGGCCGTCATGCCCGCGATGACCAGGGTGGTGGTGACCGCGTAGGCTCCGAGATCTCCCACAATGCGGGCCCGTAGCCCGATCACCCGGGCCCGCCCGTCGCACGCCAGCTCCAGGTCGCACAGTTGGCTCCGACCGTGGGCGCTCGCCACCATGCTCTCGCTGCGGCGCTCCACCCACTTCACCGGACGCCCCCGCCGCTGCGCGAGGTACGCGACCAGGACGTCTTCCGGGAAGGCGTTGAGCTTGAGGCCGAAGCCGCCGCCCACGTCGGGGGTGATGACCCGGACCTGGTTCGCATCGAGCTTCAAGGCCCGCGCCAGGGTGTCCCGCAGGCTGTGAGGGAGCTGCGTGGAGGCCCACACGGTGAGCTGCTCCCGAACCCCGTCCCACTCCGCGAGTACCCCCCGGGGTTCCATGGGGGCTGCCGCGAGCCGCTGGTTCCACATCCGCTGGCGGATCACGCGCGCGGCACTCCGGAACGCCTCCTCCACCTCTCCCTGTCGGATGTTCAGCCGAAGGCCCACGTTGTTCCCCAGGTGCTCGTGGACCAGCCGGCGTCCCTCGAGGGCCTCCAGGGGATCCGCCACCGCCTCGAGGGGCTCGTAGGTGACCCGCACCATCGCGGCCCCGTCCTCCGCGGCCGCCGGGCTCTCCGCGAGCACCGCGGCCACGGGCTGTCCCACGTACCGCACCACCTCCCGGGCCAGCACGGGATGCGGTACGGGTTGGGTCCCGGGAGGCCCCATCACCGGGACATCCTGGATCTCGAGATCCTGGGCCAGGAGGACCTGTACGACCCCGGGCTGGCGGAGGGCCTCGGAAGGGTCCACCTCCACGATCCGCGCGTGCGCGTGGGGGCTGCGGACCAGGGCCACGTGGAGGACCCCGCTGGGGTTGAGGTCGTCGAGGTAGGCTCCCTTTCCCTGCAGAAGCTTGGGATCCTCAATGCGGCGTACCTGGCGCCCCAGCCACGTCCATTCTCCCGTCATGCTCCCGTCTCCCTCATGGTCTCCCTGGCAGTATTCGTCCCCGGGACGGCAATCCCTGCTTCCCGCACCCGGCGGCTCTGCCAGGTGCTGAGCCGCCGGGGCATGACCCCGATCAGCACGGAAAAGGCACCGGCGGCACCGCCCGCGCTGAGGACGTGCACATCCGAGGGATCCCGGATCAGGTGTACCCAGCGATCGTCCGGATCTCCTTCCTCCACCCACCGCCGGGGCTCCCCCAACACGTACCCGCCCTTGCGGTTGTCCCCGATGGTCCGGAAATCCCCGGCCCGGCGCCGGGCGTGCTCCCGCAGGAATCTCCGGATCTCCGCCTTCGTCCAGCCCTCCCGGGCGAGGAGGGCCCGGTGCTCGGGCCCGATGAGAAGCAGGTACTCCGTGTAGCCCACGGGGCCGAAGGCGGGGACGGGGGACATGGCGTCCGCGATGGCCCGCAGGAGCCGTTCTCCGTTCCCGTCCGGGTCGAAGTATCCCACGGTGCTGGGACCCCGGCAGGCCATCACGGTGACCACGCTGTCCTGGGCCGCGTACCCCTGATCCACGTGGAAGGGGGCCCAGGGGCTGCCTTCTTCGTCCTCCCCGATGCAGTACGTGTACTGCCCGGGGTGCCCGAAGGTGGACCGGTCCGTCTCCAGGGAACCGCCCAAGTTGATGAGCAGGAGTCGCAGCACCCGTCCGATGGTGGCATTGGCCCGATTCCCGGGACCGAACAGCCGCTCCCGGCAGTTGATCCCGATCCACTTCCGGACTGGGCCGTTCACGATGACGAGCAGGCCGGGGCCCGCGGTGGTGCAGGCCACCGCCTGCAGGTTGAACGCGGGGTCCAGGATCGCCTCCACCGCCGCCAGCACCACGGGCATGTACTCCGGCCGGCATCCCGCCATGACCGCGTTTGCGGCCACGAGCTCCACGGTAGCGGGCGTGTTCCGGGGCGGCACGATTCCGAGGACCTCGTCCGCCCGTCGCCCTGAGGCCTCCACCATCCGGTCCACGAGCGACCGCAGGGGCGGAAGGACGGGCAGCCCGTCCGTGCATCCCTGATCCATCAAGTACTCCACCAGTTCCACGAACTCCGGCGCCCCCCGCATCTCCCCTCCTTACCCGCCAGGCACCGCCCGGATCTGATCCATGGCCCGAAGCAGGCGCGCCACCACGGGCTCTACGAGCCGTGTGGCCCGCTCCCTGACCTCCTGCGGGGTCAGATTCGCGAGAGGATGGGGCATCACCACGAACCACGGCTCCTGCGCCTTCCGGGTGGCCTGGATGGCCCGCACCGTGGGCACGAAGGGCTCCGTGATCACGGCCACCGCCGGGATTCCCCGCTCAACCAAGGTGATGGCGTCGTGCACACTGCACGCGCTGCAGGACCCTCAGTCCCCAACACCCGTGAGGACCAAGTCCACCCCCTCCGTCACCCGCCGCAGCTCCTCCTCCGTGGCGGGAACGGAGGGGAATCCCTTCACCACGAAGGGTCCCACGGAGATTCCGTACCGGTCCGCGAGCTGTCCAGCGAGCTCCTTCAGCAGGCGTTCCGAGCCTGGCTTGGAGTTGTCCAGCATTCCACACCGGAGCCCCCGCAGCCGCTCCGGTTCCAGCCGCGTCTGGGGAAGGGGAGCGGCCGTCTGATCTCCCTTCCCCCACAGCCTCCCTCCCGTGGGGTCCACGATCTCCCATCGCCCGTTCTGCATGCCGATCACCTCCCTACCGTCGGATCCAGGCCTCCCCGGGGGTCCACCACGGCCAAGTGACCCACTTCATGTGGTTGGTTCCCTGGACCTGAGGACGTTTCGCGTACGCCCGCGGCGAGCGCCACACCGTCACGTGCAAGGACTCCTGCAACAGGATCCGATGCAGCTGCTGCGTCTTGTACCCTTCCGGCCGCAGGGTGGAGACGGATTCCGCAAACACCTGATTCAGGGCCGCGGGCCGCGCCATGCTCGCCCACACCTCCGGCGGGTTCACGAAGTAGAAGCCCACGAAGCTGTTGTAGTTCGCGAAGAACCCAAGGAAGTGGACCAGGATCCCCCGCCAGCCCCGGGTGGAGTACTCCCGGTATCGGGGGGCTTCGGGGAACTCCAGCTCCGCGTGGATCCCGACCTCCCGCAGGTACCGCTGGATGGCCACCACATGGTCCCGGGGGATGAAGGGCGCGGGGATGAGGCGGGTGCTGAACCCGTTCGGGTATCCCGCCTGCGCCAGGAGCTCCCGGGCCCGAGCCGGGTTGTACGTGGGACCCCGATAGTCCCGCAGGTACGCGGACTGCTCCGGGAACGCCAGCTGGTTGGTGGGCTGCAGGAGCCCAAATCCCAACCCCCGAACGATGGCCTCCCGGTCGATGGCGTAGCTTAAGGCCTCCCGGACCCGGCGGTCGGCAAACGGCGAATCCGCGTTCGCGCTGTCCGGAATCAGGGTCAGGATCGCATTGTCCGCCGCCATGAGTTCAAACCCTGCTCCCCGCAGCTCCGCGATCAGCGCCAGGTCCTGCAGCCCGGCCACGTCGATCTGCCCCGCCAGCAGGGCCGCCTTCAGGGTCTGGGGATCCCGGATGAACCGGATCTCCACGCCGTCCAGATACGGCTTCCCCCGGTCCCAGTACTGACCGAACCGCCGATACCGCACGTACGCGTCCCGCTCGTATCGCTCCAGCTGGAACGGGCCTGTCCCCACGGGATGCCACCGGGCCCGCTCCACCCCCAACCGCTCCAGGGCCGCGGGTGAGATGACCGTGGCCGGGGTTCCCGCCAGGGTCACCAGCACCCGGTTGTCCCACCCCTTGAGGCGGATCCGCACCGTGTTCCGGTCCACCGCCTCTACCGCCTCGAAGTAGGGAATGAGGCCCCGTTCCATCTGCTTCTGCAGGTTGAACTGCACCGCCTGCGCGGTGAGGTCGGTCCCGTCGTGGAACTTCACCCCCCGCCGCAGGTGTAAGGTGATGATCCGCCGGTCCTGGCTGATCTCCCATCGCTCCGCCAGCTTCGGCATCACCCGACCCGCCCGGTCCATCCACAACAAAGGCTCCAGGGCCGGCACGGCCGCACAGATGGAGACGCCCACGATCTCCCACGGGATGCCGAAGGGACTTCCAGGCGCTTCATCCACCACCCGCAGGACCCCGTCCCGAACGATGGAGGGCCCTGCGGTCGCGCCTCCCACCGAGGCCAGGAGAAGGAGGAGTACGATCCCGATGGTGAGTCGTCGTCCCCACGTCGTGCCGCCGGTCCCCATGCTTCTCACCTCCCCTTCTGAGGGTTGTGGTTCACCGATCGAGCCACGCGTCCTCCGGAGCCCAGAAGGGCCAAGTGGCCCATCGCAGGTGCTTGGTGTCCCGCACGTACTTCTGCATCACGTAGATCCTCCCGTAGCGCATGAGAGGGATCACCGTCAGGTCGCTGAGCAGCAAGCGGTGGAGGGCCTGGACCTTGTGCCGCTCCTCCCGCAGGGTCCGCACGGAGTCCCGGAACAGGGCCTCCAGCTGAGCCGGACGTCTCATGCTCGCATACCCTTCGGGCGCCTGGGTGTAGTAGAAGGCCACATGGGAGTTGAAGTTCGGGAAGTACCCGAACACGTGGATGAGCATTCCCCGCCAGCCCCGTCGCTGATACTCCGTGTAGCGGCCGATCTCGGGGAGCTCCAGCTGGGCGCGGATCCCCACCGCGTTCAGGTACTGCTGGAGGGCGACCGCGATGTTGCGGTCCAGGTACGGGGCCGGGATCAGGGTGGTCTCGAACCCGTTCGGGTATCCCGCCTGCGCCAGGAGCTCCCGGGCCCGAGCCGGGTTGTACGTGGGACCCCGATAGTCCTGGAGGTACGCCCTGGATTCCGGAACCGTGAGCTGCGTCCACCCCTGGGAGAGGCCGAAGAGGGTGGCCTGCGCCAACGCCTCGCGGTCCACGGCGTACCCGATGGCCTCCCGCACCCGCCGGTCCGCCAAGGGGGAATCGGGGTTCGCGCTGTCCGGGACCAGGACCACCACCCCGCCGAAGAAGGATTCCGCCGGATAACCCTCTCGGATCAGCTCCGCAGCGACCGGATAAGGGCCGAGCCCTGCCACGTCCACCTGCCCCGCTAGGAACGCGGCCCGCAGCGTCTGAGGATCGCGGATGAACCGCATCTCCACCCCGTCCAGGTAGGGCTTGCCCGGCTGCCAGTAGTTCGCAAACCTTCGGTAGGTCACCGCGGCGTCCCGCTGGTAGCGGACGAACCGGAAGGGTCCTGTCCCGACCGGCTCCCACCGGGCCCGGTCCACCCCCTGCCGCTCCAGGAAGGAGGGAGACGCCATGAGGGCGGAAGTGCCCATGAGGTTTAACCAGACCCGGTTGTCCCACTCCTGGAGGCGGATCCGCACCCGGCGCTCATCCGCTGCTTCCACGGACCGGAAGGGGACCCGGCGGGCCTCGATCTGACGCTGGAGGTTGTAGACCACCGCTTCAGCGTTGAGGGGCGTCCCATCGTGGAAGCGGATCCCCCGCCGCAGGGTGAGGGTGATGGACCGGCGGTCCGGGGCCACCTCCCACCGCTCCGCGAGCCTCGGGAGAATCCGACCCTGCCGATCCACCCAGAGAAGGCTCTCGAAGGCGGGGATGGCCGCACAGACGGAGACGCCCACGATCTCCCACGGGATGCCGAAGGGACTTCCAGGAGCTTCATCCACCACCCGCAGGATCCCGCCCCGCTTGGGAATGGGGGCCGCCTCCGCGAAGGGCAGGTCCGCCTGCGCCCTCAATCCCAGGCCGATTCCCACCACCGTCACGAGCACCCACGCCATGCCCCGCATCCGCCCTTCACCTCCTGCTCGATCCATGCTGCTCATGCTCCGACGTCCTTCCCGATGGCCTGGGCCATGGCCCGGTACTGGGCGTAGTCCCCCACTGGACAGACGGCGACTCCGGGGATCACGATGACGCTGGCGGTGAGGAGGCCTGCTTCCCGGCTCGCGAGGAAAGCCACCAGGGCCCCGATGTCCTCGGGGAGGGCAATCCGCCGGGACGCCACCCGGGCCTGGACCTCCTCCTCCCGCATCTGGGCCCGCATGCGACCCGTGAGGATCCCGGCGGGGAGGACCGCGTTCACCGTGATCCCGTACGGGTAGAACTCCGCCGCCAGCTGCCGGGTGAGGCCCAGGAGGCCCCGCTTGGAGGAAGTGTAACAGGCCCCTCCGTTCAGGCTCGCCCGGAGGGCCGCCAGGGAGGAGAGATTGATGATGCGGCCGAATCCCTGACGCACCATGTGGGGGAGGGCGGCCCGGCTCATGTAGAAGGGACCCGACAGGTTCACCCGGAGGTAGCTCCACCACTCCTCGTCCGGCATCCGCTCCACCGCGGGTGAACGTCCCAGGCGCGCCGCGTTGTTCACCAGGATGTCCAGCCTCCCGCAGCGGTCCACCACGGATTCCACCATCCGCCGGGCCTGGAGAGGGTCCGAGACATCCCCCACGACCGGCCACGCCTCTCCGCCTCCGCTGCGGATCTGATCCACCGTGGCCTGTGCGTACTCCTCCTGGAGGTCGTTCACGGCCACCCGCGCGCCTTCCTCCGCGACAGTCCGCGCGATGCCCGCCCCGCCTCCGCCCATGGCTCCCCCACCAGCGCCCGTGACCAGGGCCACCATCCCGACGAGCCGACCCATGGGCATGCTCCTACACGAACGCGTTCTCCCGGCGCCCCCCACCGGGCACCACGGATACCGCCCCGTCGATGGGGATGGCCGCCCCCGTGATGTACCCCGCCTCCCGGCTCGCCAGGAACACCACCAGGGCCGCCACCTCCTCCGGGGTGCCGGCCCGCAGGGCGGGAACGGTGGCCGCTGCCGCGTTCCGCCGCTCCTCCGCCCAGTCCTCCACCAGCCTCGGCGTGAGGATGAACCCCGGCAGGATGGCGTTCACCGTGATGCCGTGCTGAGCCACCTCGATGGCCAGGTGCCGGGTGAGTCCGTACAGCGCCTCCTTCGTGGCCACGTACGGCACGCCGTGCAGCAGGCTCGTGCGGATGGCGGAGATGTTCGAGACGTTGATGATCCGGCCGAACTTCCGGGGCCGCATGTGCCGCACCGCGGCACGGCTCAGGTAAAACGGGGCATGCACGTTCACCGCGAGGCTCGTCTCCCACTCCTCGTCCGACACCTCATCTGCCCGTCGGCCGCTTGCGTGGTACTCTGCCTTGTTCACGAGAACATCCAGCTGCCCGAACCGCTCGATCACACGTTCCACCAGCGCATCCGCCTGCCGGACATCCGACACGTCCGCGGGGAATGCCTCCGCCTCCAGCCCCGCATCCCGCATCTCCCGGACCGTGGCCTCCGCCCGCTCCGCGGTCTTGTCGTTCACCGCCACCCGGGCTCCCGCCTGGGCCAGGGATCGGGCGATCACCGGTCCGACTCCCCCCTTCGAGCCGCCCCCGGCACCCGTGACCAGGGCCACCATCCCGCTGAGGTCACACAGCCGCGTGGTCTGCATCTTTCCCTCCTGCCTCCTCGTCTAGCCCGCGTCCTTTCCGCTCCGCTGTTTATAGGCCTCGAAGTCCCCCAGTGCGCTTCCGAGCCCCCGATCCAGCGGGATGGCCGCTCCAGAGATGAAGGTCACGTCGCGCCGGGACAAAAAGGCCACGAGCTTCCCGATCTCCTCCTCTGGATCCAGGGGGCCCAATCTCCCTTCCGCCTGCAACCATTCCGGTCTCATCCGCAGGATCCGGGGATTCCGGATGCCGGTGGGCATCAGGGCATTCACCGTGATCCCGAATTGGGCAACCTCGAAGGCCATCTGCCGGGTCAGGCCCAAAAGCCCCGTCTTCGCGGTGGTGTACGTGGAGCCGCTCACGAATCCCGTGCGGACCGCGGCGAGGGAAGCGATGTTTACGATGCGACCAAACCCCTGGGGGATCATGTACCGCAGGGCGGCCCGGCTCATGTAGAAGGGGCCGCTCAGGTCCACCGCCACCTGGCGATGCCAGATCTCATCCGGAAGCCGTTCCACCGCGGGGATGAGGCCACCGATGGCTGCATTGTTGACCAGAATGTCGATGCGGCCGAAGTGGCGGACCACCGCGTCCACCATGCGGTTCGCATCCGCGGGATCCGAGACGTCCCCCACGATGCCCCATGCCTCTCCGCCTCGGGAACGGATCTGGTCCACGGTGGCCTCCGTGAACTCCTCCGTGAGGTCGTTGACGGCCACTTTGGCGCCCTGGTGGGCCAGGTACCGGGAGATGCCAGCCCCCCCTCCGCCGTCCTCTCCCCGGCCAGCTCCCGTCACCAGGGCCACCATCCCGACCAGCCACCGTTCCTCTTCCATCCCCTCCCTCCAGGGTTCAGCTTCGCCTCCGGATCGGGATCGTGACGCTCTGCCAGGCAAAGGTGGGGCAGACGGTGGATACCCCCGCGTTCCGGGCTCCCGCAATCACCAGGGTGATGGCTTCCGGGGTGGGCGCGAACCGCACGAACGCCTCGTCCGGCAGCTGGGGATCCAGGCCTCCCTCCTTCGCGAGCCGCCGCAACTCCCCCGCCCGACGCCCGAAGTGCTCCCACAAAAACGCCCGCACCTGATGCTTGCTCCACCCCGCCTGGGCGATCATCTGCGCGTGCTCCGGCCCCATCACCACGATGGATCCGTGGCCCCGGGGCCAGGGGAAGTACGCCCCCGCGTAGGACATGGAGTCCGCGATGTTGAGGAGGATGTGCTCGGGCTGCTTGGAGTCCCGCTGCTCCACGGGCATGGTTCCTCGGGCCAGGACCACGGTCACCGTGCTCTCCTCCCTGCCGAACCCCCGCTCCACGTGCAGCGGCTCCCAGGGGCTCTCCTCCTCGTTCTCCGCGATGCAGAAACTGTACTTGGCCGGCGTCCCCTGGGTGCTCTGATCGAAGACGTGGGGTCGGATCCCCAGAGCGTTCAGGATCACCAAGCGAATCGCACGCCCCACGGTGGCGTTGGCCCGGTCCCCGGGACTGAAGACGTTGTCCGCACCGTTGAATCCCAGCTCCTGCCGAACCGGCCCGTTGACCACCACCAGCACCGCCTGCCCGCTGGTGCTCTGCAGCAAGCCCCGGCTCCCCGCGGTCCGCTCCAAACCCTCCAGGGCCGCCAAGACCACGGGGAAGTACTCCGGCCGGCATCCCGCCATGACCGCGTTTGCCGCGGCCAACCGCACCGTGCACTTCCGGCCCAGGTGCGGCTGAGCGATGAGCACCTCCTCCGGATCCCGATCCACCTGGGCCAGGAATTCCTCCACGAACTCCTCCGCCGGGGGAACCACGGGTAAGCCGTCCGTCCAGCCCCGCTCGTAGCAGTACTCGATCCCCGCGCGGGCTTCCCGAACCGCCTCCCGGGTGGGCTCCACTTCCTGCCAGGTCCTCATGGTCCCCTCCTCCCCCTCCTGGCCAGTTCCCTCACGGGGCCTGGATTCCCAGCAGCCGCGCCACCTCCGGCAGCGCCTGCTCCGCCCGCGCCCGCACCTCCTCCGGGCCGAGGCTGCTGAGCGGATGCGGGATCACCGCGTAGGGGTAGCCCGGCATCCCCCGGGTCTGGGCCATGGCGTCCGCCGTCCGCAGGAACGCCTCCGTGATCACCACCGCTGCGGGCACTCCCCGCTCCTCGAACAGAATGCCGTCGGCCACACTGGCCGCGCTGCAGGATCCTCAGTCCCCTACTCCCGCGATCACCACGTCGCACCGCGCCAATAGGTCCTCCACCAGTTCCGGCGGGGCGGGAAGGGATGCGTTGGGCTTGCGGCGCAGATGCACCTCCTGCGCCCCGAATCGCGCCTGCAGCAGCTCCCCCAGGGCCCGCAGGAAGGCGTCCGCGTTCCGCTTCCCGTTGTCCACAAGGCCCACCCGGGCTCCCTGCAACGTCCGCCGCGTCCGCGGGGCCAGGGGCTTCGTGGCCTGCGTGACCTCTCCCGTGGGATCCACGAGCACCGGCATGGCTCATCCCTCCTCCGGAATGCGTTTTTCCAACCGCACGCCCCGCAGGGCGGGGTACACGGGCGCGATGCACTGTTGGAGCATGGCCTGCAGCACCTCATCCCCCACCAGGCATTCCAGGCAGGCCTCCGGGGTCGCCTCCAGGACCAGGTCCACCCATCCGTCTTCCGTCACCTGCTGGACCCGGAGCTCGAACCCGTCCGCGGCAAGCCCCACCCGAACCTCGTCGAGCGCCCGGTCAATGCGCTCCAGGACCGTCTGCGCTTCTCCCATGCGTTCAAGCCTCCTTTCCGGCCTCTGCGGCCGCCTCCTGGATTTCGGGAAGGTGCAGTCCGAAAAACCGCGCGGCGTTCAGGAGGAGGATCTTGCGCCGCACCTCCTCCTTGAGGGGCAGGTCGGCGAACTCTTCCAGCCACCGCTGGGGCGTGATCATGGGATAGTCCGATCCGAAGAACACCTTGTCCTGGATCAGGGTGTTCGCATAGTGCACCACGGAAGGGGGAAAGTACTTGGGAGCCCAGCCGGACAGATCCATGTACACGTTGCCCTTGTGCCGGACGATGGCCAGCTGCTCCTCGTGCCAGGGCCACGCGGGGTGCGCCAGGATGATGCGCAGTTCCGGGTAGCGGGCCGCCACCTCGTCCACGTAGATGGGCCGGCCGTAGTCCAGCCGAAGGCCCATGCCGCCCGGTCTCCCCACCCCGATGGCCGTGGTGCCCGTGTGGAAGAGCACCGCCAACCCCTGGTCCACACACGCCTCATAGATCGGAAAGAAGCGGGGATCGTCCGGTCGGAAGGCCTGGGCGATCTGCTGGAACTTCATCCCCCGCAGTCCCAGCTCCGCGCACCGCCGCACCTCCTCCACCGCCCTCTTCCCCTTCCACGGATCCACGCTCCCGAACCCGATGAACACCTCCGGGTACTTCTGGACCCACTGCGCCACCTCCTGGTTGGAGATCCGCAGGCCGCTCTGGGTCTCGTTGTCCACGTCGAAGATCACCGCCATCAGTTCCAGGGAAGCGTACAGTTCCGCGATGGCATCCGGATTGTCCCAGCGGGGGTCCACCCCCGTGGGGAACATAGGTCGCCGGCCCAACCGGACCTTGTCCCCGGTGGCGATGTGCACGTGCACGTCAATCCCGCGTACCATCTCCTTCCTCCCCTACGGCGCACGGAGGGGAATTCCCCGGACCTCCGGGGGGACCGGCATGATCCGCAGGTCCTCCGTGAAGCGGAGAGGGGCTCCCGTGCGCGCCTGCACCTCCTGGGGGCTTACCCCGGGCGCCACCTCCTCCAGAACCAGCTCCTCTCCCTCCACCCGGATTACGGCCAGGTCCGTGTAGATCCGCTTCACGCACCGGGGAGCGGTCAGGGGATAGGTGCACGCTTCCACGATCTTCGGCTCCCCCCGCTCCGTCACGTGCGTCATGGCCACCCACACCCGCTGGGCGCCCACCGCCAGATCCATGGCCCCGCCCACGCCGGGCACCCGTTGTCCCGGAACCTTCCAGTTGGCGAGATCTCCCCTCCGGGAGACCTGCAGGGCTCCCAGGATCGCGTGGGTGAGGTGTCCCCCGCGGATGATGGCGAAGGAGAGGGCGTGGTCGAACAGGCTTGCGCCCGGAAGCAGGGTCACGTAGTCCCCGTTGGCGTTCACCAGATCCGGGTCCTCCTCCCCCGGCACCGCTTTCGGCCCCACCCCCAGGATCCCGTTCTCGCTGTGGATGAGGACGTCCCTTCCCTCCGGGAGGAACTGCAACACCAAGGAGGGGATTCCCACGCCCAGGTTCACGTAGCTGCCGTCCGGAAGATCCTGAGCGATCCGGTATGCCACACCTTCCCGCGTTAGGGCCATGCTGGACCACCTCGCCCACGAGTGGTGCCCTGCGGTCCCCGGCGGGGACCGGTTAGCTGCGGCGCAGGAGCCGGGGATGGCGCTCTGTGGCCACCACCCGATCCACGAAGATCCCGGGGGTCTCGACCTCTTCCGGGGAGAGCGCACCCACCGGCACGATCTCGTCCACCTCCGCGATCACGACCTTCGCGGCCATGGCCATGATGGGGTTGAAGTTCCGCATGGTCCGACGGTATGTGAGATTCCCCCAACGGTCTGCCCGGTGCGCCTTGATGAGAGCGAAGTCCGCGGAGAGGGGAAGCTCGAAGACATAGGGGCGGCCGTTGATCACCCGCACCTCCTTTCCCTCCGCGAGCTCCGTCCCTACCCCGGTGGGCGTGTAGAACCCGCCCAATCCCGCTCCTGCCGCCCGGATTCGCTCCACGAACGTGCCCTGGGGCAGGACCTCCAGCTCGATCTCCCCGCGGAGATACCGGTCCCGAAGGGCCCATGCCCCCGGATGGGTGGGGTAGGAGGTGATGAGCTTCCGCACCGCCCCGTCGAGGATGAGGCCTCCCAGGGCATAGTCCTCCGTGCCGCCTCCGCATTGGATGATCACGAGATCCCGCAGACGCCTGCGCCGGAGGGCCTCCACGAGCTGCGCGGGAAAGCCCGGAGGGCCAAATCCCCCCATCATGATGGTGGCCCCGTCGGGGATGTCCGCAACGGCCTCGTCACACGTCGGGACGCACTTGTCCATCTCCCCCGCTCACCGCGTTATCCAATACGTCCGCGATCGCCCCCGTGTCAAGCGCTTCCTCAGCGGACCTATCCCTGGAGTACGGGCAGCAAGCGCCCGTAGAGCTCCAGACGCCGGCGGCCGGACTCCACGTTCTCGAAGAACACCCGGATCCGATACCGCTCCACCTCCTTCCGCACCCGGGTGGGGCTTCCGGGGGATGCGTCGGATGTGCTGTAGCTCGCTTCCTCCAAGGCCGTCTTGCCCTCGCGGGAGACCAGCCAGAGGGCCGCGCATCGGGCCGCGTTGGGATGGGGAGCGTTCCGGAATACTGTAAGGACAAAGCGGGCGGCGTACGTCGGAGATACAGGGGCCCAACTGATGGGTTCCCTCGCCCTCTCCCTACGTTCGAGGGTGGTCTCGATCCCACTCCACAAGAGATCCTTCTCCCCCTGAAGAAGGAGCTGCAAAGCCAGCGTGGGGCTGGGAGTCAAGGTAACTTTGATTTCGTCCCGCAGCTTCCGAACGAAGTCAAAGGCCCACGCTTCTCCGAGGAGTAGCCCCACGGCTGCCACCCCGTTGGTGAGCGCAGAAATGCTCCCCACCAACCGTCCTCGCCACCTGGGGTTCAGCAGATCCTCCCAACGTTTAGGGATCTCCTCGGTCCGCACCCGCCGTACGTCATATGCGATTGTATGCACGAACGTCCAACCGCTTAGGGCAGCTCCACCGAGTAATCGGGCACCCGGATGGATCCCGAATGCCTGGATCTCTGGATTCGAAAGGGAAGCCAGCAATCCGCGCTCGTATAAGGGCAGAACACCAGGGAGGCTGTAGGCGAATACGTCGTGTTCGTGCCGGCCTGCTTGGGCCTCCACCACGGCCCGGGTGGGTGCGGCCACGTCTAGGACAGTGCGCACCCGAAGCCATGGAAACTTCTCCTTCAGGGCCTTTTCCAGGGGCTCCGCCACCTCCCGCACGTGCGTGAGGATGTGGACCGTCCCCTCTTGCCGGGCTGCCTCACAGATCCGCTCCCCCGGTGAAGGTCCTGCCCGCCCATCCATCGGCAGGAGGGCAGTGAGGAGAAAGCTCACCCACAACAACTGCCAACGCCTCCTTCGCATGCTCTCCCCCAGCGAGAGCCCAACTACGGCACCTGCCCCTGCAGGATGGGGACGAGCCGTCCGTACAGCTCCAGTCTCCGCTTGGCGGACTCCACGTTCTCGAAGAAGATCCGCATGCGGTGGCGCTCGATCTCCCGGCGCAGCTGGGTCTTGGCACCGGGTGTGGCATCCGCCAGGAAGTATGCCTTGCGCTCCATGATGGGCTTCGCCTCCTGGGTGGCCGCCCACAACGCCACGCATCGGGCGGCGTTGGGGTGCGGCGCCCGTTGGAAGGCCACGACCACGAACTGGGAGGCGTAGGTGGGGGTTACCGGGTTCCACGCCAGGGGCTCCCGGAACCGCTCCCGCCGGTCAATGGTCTCCCCGATGCCGCCCCACATGAGGTCCTTCTCGCCCCGCAGGACCATCTCCCGGCCGATGGTGGGGTTCGGGACAATGGTGATGCGGATCTCGTCCCGCAGCCGCCGGGCGAAGTTCGTGGCCCAGGCTTCACCCAGCAGGAGCCCCAGGGCCGCGATCCCGTTCGTTACCGTGGGGATGTCGCCCACGAACCGCTCCCGCCAGCGGGGCTGTAGGATCCCGTTCCAGTCCCGGGGAACGTCCTCTGGTCGGAGGCGGCGCGAATCGTAACTCAGGGTGTGCACGAAGTTGTAGAACTTCAGGGTCGTGTTGTTCAGGATGGCCGTCCCCGGGGGGATCCGGAAGGCGGCGAGCTCCTCGGGCTTGAAGGACGCGAGGAGGTTCCGTTCAAACAGGGGCAGGACTCCCGGGATGGTCCACACCAGGATGTCGTGCTCGTGCCGGCCCGCCTGGGCCTCCGTGATGGCCCGGGTGGGCGCCGCCACGTCCGTCACCGCCCGGACCCGCAGGCCCGGAAACTGCTCCTGGAAGAGCTCCACGAGCGGATCCGCCACCAGGGCCACGTTGGTGAGGAGGTTGAGCTGCCCCTCCCGTCTGGCCTGCTCGCACAGCTGCTCCCGCAAGGACGCCTGCGGCGCCGCCAGGCCGTACGGCCCCAACACCGCTGCAACGAACCACACGCCCAGCAGGATCCCGAAAACCTTTTTCCCGCGCATGCCGCTCCCCCCTTTCAGGAATGGGTTGGTGCCGTCTCTCGGAACACCCGCACCCGATCCTCCGGAATCTCCAAGGTCACCTCTCCCCCCGGAACCTCTACCCCCTCCGGGACCTCCACCAGGATCTCCGCCTGACCCACCTGGACCCGCAGCTCCTGGATGTTGCCGAGGAAGGCCCTCTGGCGCACGATGCCCCGCACGGCCCCCGTCCATCCCGTCTCCGCACCGTGGACCACCCGGCACACCTCCGGCCGGAAGAACACCCGCACCCGCTCCCCGGGCTTCAACCGGTCCTCCCCGGTCCCCATCAGCCGCCCCGCGGGGGTCTCTACCAGGTAACGCCCTCCCTCCTGCCCCACCACCTGGCCGGACAGGAGGTTCCCCCGACCCACGATGTACGCCACCCGCTCCGACCGAGGCTGCAGATACACCTCCTGCGGGCTGCCCACCTGCAGGATCCTGCCCCCCTCCATCACCACCAGCCGGTCCGCGATGGCCATGGCCTCTTTCTGATCGTGCGTCACGTAGATGGCCGTGAAGCCCAGCCGCCGCTGCATCTGCACGATCTCGCCCCGCAACTCCTCCCGCACCCGCGCGTCCACGTTCGAGAGCGGCTCGTCAAACAGGATCACCCGGTCCCCCGCCACGATGGCCCGCGCCAGGGCCACCCGCTGCTGTTGTCCCCCGCTCAACTCCCCCGGATACCGCCGCTCCAGCCCCCCGCATCCCACCATCTCCAGAACCTCCCGCACCCGGGTCCGCTCCTCACCTCCCCCGCGCCGCTTCATCCGCAGGGGGAACGCCACGTTCTCGTACACCGTCATGTGCGGCCACAGCGCGTACGACTGGAACATCATGCTCACGGGCCGCCGGTGCGGCGGTTCATGGATCCCCCGCGCCGCGGAGAACACCGTCTGCCCCTCGATCTCGATCTCTCCCCCCTCCGGTCGCTCCAGGCCCGCGAGGCTCCGCAACAGGGTCGTCTTCCCACATCCGCTGGGCCCCAGCATCACCAGGAACTCCCCCCTGTGCACCTCAAGGGAAACCCCGTCCAGGGCCACGACTCCTCCCGCTCCCGTGCGGGGCCCGAAGCGCTTGCGCACCTCCCGAACCCGCACGGAGATCCCCTCCCCGGCCTCCGCGGAGGTCAGGGCAGTGGGTTCCCGCTCAACGCGGGCTGCTTCCCGCATGCTCCCTCCCCTCCCTCAGGTCCACCACGCGCCGCGCCTTGTACTCCGTCCTCGGAAGCGTCCCGGGTTCCAACAGCTCCACCTGAGCCCCCACCCCCAGGGCCTCCCGCAACCGAGAGGCCACCGCCCGCTCAAACCCATCCGGAATCACAGGACTGACCTTCTCCACCCGGATCACGAGCTCCGGGCGCTCCACGGTTCCCCGCAGCACCACCTGGAACTCGTCCGACAACTCCCGGAAGCCCCGTACCACCTGCTCCACCGCCGCGGGATACACGTTCACCCCCCGGTACCAGATCATCTCGTCCGCCCGCCCTTCAATCCCCCGCGCGATCCGCGGCCAACTCGACCCGCACCTGCACACCGGCTCCGGCTCCAGCCGCCCGATGTCCCCAGACCGGTACCGCAACAGCGGCTGCGTGTCCCCC
>JAVKGW010000013.1 GCA_031460175.1 Armatimonadota bacterium
AGAATAGCGATTTCCGATATTGCCCTTCTCAAGGAGCTTCCTAAAAGAATTCAGGAAAGCATTGAAGCTTATGTAGGTTGTGTTGGAGGGGCAATACTTATTGACGAGTATAAGAGGATTGTCGAAGCATCGGGGTTGAAGAATGTAAGAATTACAGTCAAGGGCTCCTCTGCTTGTATTGACACTAATACAAAAGACCCGATAGGCAGAGCTATTTTAGATCGCTTAGGAGACAATGAATCTCTTGAAGGGTATGTAGTCAGTGTTTATGTAGAAGGGTATAAATAAGGTGTGAGAATCTATTTTGCCTAACAAGTCGTTGCAGCGGACGGCGTTCCGCCGCCGTTGATGCCGATGCCGTTAGGCCGACATGCCAGTCGATTAGGGCCAGGGAAAGGAGGACCTTATGTCATCGTTAGAAGAGAACAAGGCCTTGGTACGGCGGTTCTACGAGGAGATCGACAAGGGGAACATCGACGCGATGGACGAGTTAGTCGCCGAGGACTACATCAACCACGATCCGCCTCCGTTCCCGGGCTTGGCCACTGGCCGCGCCGGTTTGAAGCAAGCATTCGAAATGTTCTGGAAGGCTACGCCGGGCCGCCACATTATCGAAGACCAGGTCGCTGAAGGCGACAAGGTCGTAACCCGGCTGAGAGCGGTGGGCAAGCATGAGGGTGAGTTGGCAGGGATCCCACCATCGGGTAATGACCTCGACGTAAAGGCGGTAGCCATTCACCGGATCGAGAATGGAAAGCTCGCGGAGCACTGGTCGGTAGTCGATTCCGCGGCCTTGCTGTCCCAACTGGGTGTCATCCAGCTCCCATTCGCCCCGAAGCATGGTAATGGTGCGACCTAACTCGCGGTTGGAGCCGACCGCTCGCCTGTGGCTCGCAGCGGCTCAACCGCAGTATCGTTAGGCAGACCATGGATTCTCAATCGAAACGCGATCGGGGACAATGGGTTCATCGTTGGTCCGAGGTGCTGGCACTCTCTCCTTAATCGCGGGTATCGGGTGGATGGCTGGGCGTTTCCTCATGTTCGGCCAGACTCCTGGAACCTCTCGATATATTCAGGCCAATCGCGTTTGGACTCTTGGCCTGGCCATGCTTCCGCTGGCGTTAATCAACCTCGCTGGACCGGCCCGTCAGCGTCCCGGCCTCGTCGGTGGGTTGGGTCTCTTGCTCAGTGCCTTGGGATCCTCAGCGATGGCCGCTGGCAATTTCGTAGAGTTTTATGTCGGTGAAGACTTTGGTTGGATCTTCTTTGGGGCCGGTCTGTCCCTGTTCACCATTGGCTGCGCTCTCCTGGGGTGGTTTCTCCGGGCACGGGGGGCGAGGCCAGAACTGTCCACCTACTACATACTCCAGCTTCTCGGGGTATTCGCCCTTCTAGGGTCGACTGCTGGTGCAATCGGTCTGGCGTCTTCTATTCTGTTTGCCTCTTCAATGTTTTGGCTTGGGTTTCGGCCGGCGGTTGTGGAGACGATTTGAACCAAGCTGGTTTGTGCTGCTGCCTAACACGCCTCTGGAACCGACCAGCTTCGCTGGCGGCTCAGCGGCCAATCCGTTGTACGGATCTGTGATTCCGGGAACCGACGCTGAATGAGTCTTCGATACTTCATTGGTTTGGGGGGCAGCGCCGTCGCTACGGTCGAGCGAGCCCGCGCGCTCGAGGCGGCCGGATGGGACGGTATCGCTATCGGAGACCATCGCACGAGTACTCGCCATATGTGGGCGACCCTCGGGGCTGTGGCGGCTGCTACGTCACGGGTGACGCTGCTGTCCGCATTCGCCAACAACCTCTTCCGCCACCCCGGGGACTTCGCTCGGGGTGCCGTCACTGTACACGCCATCGCGACAGGGCGGTTCGAGGGCGGCCTGGGCGCGGGGTGGTTGGCGGACGATCACAGCGTGATCGGCGAGGTCCTGCCCTCGCCTCGGGAACGTGTCGACCGGCTTCGCGAGGCGGTTGAGATCGTGGCGGGGCTGTTCCGCCAGAGGTCGTGTCACCACCGTGGCGTCCACTACCGCGGTTCAGCGCGAGCTGCCGAAGATTTTGCCCGGCCTACCCCATGCGCCACCCTTGCGGCGGGCCCTAGATCGGGACATCGGCCTCCTCCGCGTCTTCCGCCTGGCCCGGGCTGACCCGTAGCCCGGGGGCCACAGGTGGGTGGCAGACCCCGCAGACCCAGCGCCCCGGAGGCTGGAACCACCACGCCCTCTCCCCGCAGCACGGACACGGCCCCTGGGGGGCGTGGCCGTCAGGCCGTAGCGTCGCGATACGTTGCGGTACGGGCACTGGCCGCCTGCGTCAAGTACGCTGTAGGCGCTCTGGAGCTCCTCCTCCCGCCTCTCCCGGGCGGCCGCCTCCAGGGCCTGAACCACGTGCGCCCGGTGCCGGCGCGTGGCCGTCTCGGAAAGCCCGTAGTGCGCCGCTATGCGCCGGCAAGGCAGGCCATCCACCAGGGCCTGGTCGGCCTCCCGGGGTCCGGGGCCTGCTCCTGCCCGTGGCCATAACGGGAACCCCATAGCGTTCCGCAACGTTTCGGTATGGTACTGCGGGCGCTCTCCGGGAACCCCCTGCGGTCTCTGCTCACCACGCTGGGCGTGATTATCGGTGTCGCGGCGGTGGTGACCACGGTGAGCATCGGTGCCGGGGCCCGGCGCAGCGTGGAAGAACAGGCGCTAGCTACTTTGCCGTCAAAAGGGCAAATCGTGCCGCGTTTCGTCGGCTCGGCCCCGTTGCTGCGCCGAACCCTCTCACAACACGGCAGGGTGGGGTTACGCCCAAAACGTAACGTCCCCCCCGTTGCCGGCATGCCCGAGATACCCGACCCGGGGTAGACCCCCCCAAACGTACCGTCCTCTTGGGCGACGCCTGCGGCCCCCGCGCGGACGCCCCACCCCCCTCGAACCCTCGCTTCACCACTCCGAGCCGCATCAGCTCCAGGAGACCCTCTGCCGTCTCCTCGGAGAAGGACGGGAACCACGCCATTAGATCCTCCAGCGTGCCTCCGTGGTTCGTGCGGGGAAGAGGCCGGCTCAGCACCCAGTTCCCGCCGTCCTCCACAGTGCCCAGGTCCCTCGCGGCCAACCGGAGCTCCTCCTCCTCGAAGCCCGCGCTCGAGCCACGCGGTCACGAAATCCCCGACCGTGGTGCCGGCGTCGGACGGGACAGCGCCGCCCCTGATTTCTACCACCAGCTTGGCAAGCTCCCGCTCCGCATCGCGCCGGGTCCCGCGCACCCTGCGGGCCTGTTTCGCCCCCTTCTTCCTGGTCACGGGTCCCCCGCGACCGGCATCGCGTACGCGCGGCTGCGGGCGCGGTTCCCGGCGGCCCTCGCTCGGGTGGGGCCACGATCCCTACCCCTCAGTCGCGGCACTGCCCGGCAGCCGCAGCAGGGCACCGCCACTCCCACCGGTCGCCCTGCACACGGAGGGCCCGGGTGGCTTGGTTGCGGAGTTCCAGGCCGGCGCTGAGCAGGAAGGGCAGGATGAAGAGCGTCCGTGGGCCACCCATGCTCAGAGGCCGTAGTGTCGCGCTACGTCGCGGTACGAGCCCCCCGGGGCCCTGGTCGGCCTCAGCCTCAATCTCGCAGGGCCTCCGCCGCGTACACCTCGTCCGGATCCCGGATCTCGGGTACCGGGGTGGAGCCGGCGCTGGAGAGTACGTCCGGAGGGATCCTGCCCGCCGGGATTCCGCGCCAGCCACACCGGCTGCACACCGGCCGTCCCCCCAGGACCGCCACCGGGCTGCCGCAGCCCTCGCAGAGCCCCCGAGACCTCCTGCGGGCCCGGGCGGCCTCGGGGTCCTCCTGGGGGAGCGGCTCAGGGCCCACGGGGCCGGGATCCTCCACCCAGGGTGGCGGCCCTGCCTCCGGGTCGGGGGGGATGTCCGGGACCTCCTCTTCGTGCAAGGGGTCATTTTCTGGGCCCCAAAGCTCCACAACCTCCACAAGGCCGTCATTTCGCGGGTTTGGGCCGTTTTCGAATCCTCCACAACCCCCCTCCTGTGGAGGATTGGGTTGTGGGCCGGAATGCCCGTCATTGCTGGGTTGTGGAGGATGTGGAGGATTGAGGGTGTTAAACCAGCAATATCGGAGCCAAACATCCTCCAGGGCCGCCCTGGAGTAGCCCTTGACTCCGGCCCTCTCACCCAAGCGCCGCTTCTCCGGGTGTACCCCGTACCGGCGGAGGATCCTGGCCAGGGTGTGCGCGGTCAGCCCCCTCCCCTTCCAGTCCCTCCAGGGGGCCTCGGGGTCCGACCTGAGGTCGTCCACGATGGTCTCCGTCCGGAGCCAGTCGGCCTGGCGCTCCTCGAAGACCAGCTTCAGGTCCGCGAGGAGCCGGACCCCCACCGACTCCCGGTTCAGGTCCTGGCCGTCCCCCTCCAGGGCCTGGGCGGAGGCCTCCAGGTCCCCGAGCCGGGAGGGGTCGGCCGCCTCCACCACCGCCCAGAGCACGCTCCAGTTGTCGGCTGCCCGGTCGTGCATCCAGCCCGGCGGCTCCGTCCGCAGGTAAGCCTCCCGCACCCGGGCCTCGTTCGCCGTGGCCCACGCCTCGAGCCGCCGGCGGAGGTCCTCGGTCTCGGCCCGGACGCGGAGCCGCCGGAACCGCTCCACCCTCTCATGAGGCGCGCGCCGGTGCATGTAGATGCGAATACTACGATCGGCGAGAACATCCGTGAGCGAGCCGATCAGCGCCACGGCTTTGAACCCGAAGCAGTCGAACGGCTCCAAGCGGAACTCGCCCTTCGTCTTGGTGACCCGGTAGACCGGCCTCCCACGGACATGGCCCGCCGCGAGCAGGTCGTGGAGCGCGGCGGACCGCTCCGTACGATCCCCGAGTTGCTGCGCTTCGTCGATCAGCAAGGTAGGCCGCTTCGCCTGGACCACTCGAAACAACGCGGCCTCCGAGATGTTTGCGGTGGCGACCGGCTCGCGGACCACGAAGCTCAGGAGGTCAAGCAACGTGGTCTTCCCGCACCTCCGCTCAGCGCTGGTGATGGCCAAGTACGGCGCGACCTCGAACGCGTCCACCACCCACGTGGCCATCGTCCACGCCGCAAGCGCCAGCGGCGCGCCCTGTGGGAGCACGAGGTAGCGCGTGAAGTACCGCTCCAACTCGCGCAGCAGCTCCGCGCCGTCCGGCGCTTCCGGAGGACGCCACCGGACCGCCTGCTGCAGCAGCCGCTCCACGTCCGCGCGGGTGGCCCCCTGCGCCACGAAGTCCGCGGCGTCTCCGCCGGGCGGTGCGTCGGGCCAGTTCACCACGTGGATGTCGTGGTGCCCGAGCGCGTACAACCTCCGGGCGATGCGCTCCATGTGCGAACACCCCGGCTCGTCGTGGTCGGGCCAGAGGTACACGGTCTGGCCGAGGAGGGGGCGCAGGGCTTCATCGCCGGGTGTCGCACTCGCACCGGTCACGGTGCCGACTGCCGGAAGTCCCAGGCGGAGGAGGGCGTCTGTGGCCTTCTCGCCCTCGCACACCACGACGCGATCCGCGTCCCCGAGCAGGTGGATGCCGTACAACGGGAGGCTCTCAACACGGGCCCCGTCCAGACCGGGGCGGCCGTCGGGCGACCACCACGACAGCTTTTTCCCGGCCGGGCCGTCCTCGCGGACGTGGACCGCCACGAGGCGGCCGTCGGGCGCGCGGACCTCGTACCGGGTAACGGTCTTCTTCGCCCGCTCCCGCTTCGGAGCCGCGCCACCGTCCCGTTCAGGCCACAAGCCCCGCTCACGCAGGGACTCAATCACATCCTCTTGCCGGCAGCCTGCGCCGCACCAGACCAGCACCTTGCCGTCGCGCACGCTGACGGATAGCGACGGATGTTGATCATCATGGCAGGGGCAATGGCTTAGACCTGTCGGTCCGGGCTTTGTGCACGGACATCCCGGGCGGCTGCAGCTGAGGGCTTTTCGAATTTGCGAAGCAAACAATTCGTGTGGTAAGCTGCTCATGGGAACTGCACCTCCTTTTTTCTCCGGCCGCGCCCGCACGCGCGGCCCCGCTTTTCACCTAACGGCGCGTCTCCGTCTCCGGGGCCGCCTCGTCCGTGAGCCGGCCGAGGAGCCAGCCCTCAAGCCCCGCCCGGACGAGGTACGTCCGCCTCCCGAGCCTCACGACGATGCGGTCCGGCACGCGCCCTCGCTGCAGGTGCGCGTAAAGCATTCTCGCGCTCACCCCGAGCAACCGGGCCGCCTCTTTGACGGTGATGAGTAACCTCCGATCGTCCTGCATCATGGCGTCTCACCTCCACCCATCACGATGCACGCCGGAGGGCGTGATGGGAATGTGCACGTGCTGCGCACGCCCTCTGGCTGGAAGCCGCTCAGGATGCGGGTTCTGGCGAGATCGGGCCAGGCGAAAAAGTGACACCCCGGCGGGGTGACGGGACTGGGTTGTGGGTCTGGGGCTAAGCCAACTGGAGGAGCTCGGAGAGGCGTCTGAGCAGCTGCAGGTCGCGCTGGTAGCCTCCGTACCGGCTGGCGGGGTGCGCCGGGGGGTGTTGACCGGAGGCGATCACGGCGAGGCTTCGGATGAGCCAGTCGATCTTTGCATCACTCCGCACCCAGCCGCGCCGCCCGTTGCCCAGGCAGAGCTGCGCCGCCAGCTTCTGTCTTCGCTCTTCGGGAAGGCCGCTGCCGATCAGATCCTGTGCGGTAATCTCGTCCCACGTCCTGCGCAGGACGGGCCGCATCTGCCGGATCGCGGCCCGCTCCGCGCGGCTTGCGGCATCGGGGGTTTGCGGCAACACCTCGCGCCCTTGGGGCGTGACGCCTGGGCTGCGCACCACAACGAACGGGGAGATGGCGGCAAACGCGAGTAGCCGCGGGTCGTACCGCCTGTAGCGGGCGTACGCCAGCAGCAAGTTTCTCGCGATCCTTTCAGGGCTTGTCCATGGCGGGCGTGGGAGACGGATGCCGGCCTCCCGGAGCCGGTCCAGCAGTTCGGGTGCGAGTTGTTCCGCCTGGTTGCGCACGTGCAGTCCGAGGTCCCGGAACGATTCGTTCATCAGCTCCCGCAGCGCGCGCGACGTCATCTTGGTCGCGAGGGACTGGCGGAGTACTTTAAGCGACACCGGGTGGCGTACGTACCGCGATGGCGTACGGGGTGGGCGTCCGCGAGGGCGAGGTGCAGGGGTCGTCGCCTGCTCGGGGAGCCGACGGACGTGCTCCTGCAGAAGTGGGCGGACCACGCCTTCCTGCTGCTTGAGGATCCTCCGCAGGACCTGGCGGGCGGTTGCTTCAAGGAAAACTGTTGAGATTCGGCTGTTGTTCTTCGCACCACTGCGGGGTACACTACTCATGAGGCGAGCAGCCTCCCTTTGCGCATGGCCCCAGCGACCCGCACCGCCGCTGGGGCTCGTTTGTCCTTAGTCTACTACGCCCTATCTTCGCGACGCCTCCAGAGCATCTCCACCACCTCTCCGGTCCCCTAGTATCCTGGGACAGGTACCCACTGGAAGCAGGTCCACATTGCGTAGGACCCCGAAACACCTCCACCCGCTCCGCGCGGCCCCGGGACCGCGACCTCGGGAGTTGCCGCCAAATTGCCGCCAGACACCAGGGAAAAGGTGGTAAAATGAGGCTACGCTAGGAGAAGAGGAAAGGCTAGAACCCGCACAGGACGTGAATTCCGGGGAAGAGGGGAAGTGGGGGGAACACCCAGGGCGCCCTCTCAAGGCGGAGACGGGGATTCGAATTCCCCTGGGGCCACCAACTCCATGTCCCCGGGCCAAGAGCCGGGGAGGGCTCCCGTGGGCAAGCCGGACGCCGTGGTGGTGGGAGGGGGTGCGGTCGGCCTGTGCTGCGCGTGTGCCCTGGCGCGCGAGGGCATGCGGGTGCTTCTCCTGGAGCGGAAACGCCCCGGGGCCGGTGCCTCCTGGGGGAACGCGGGACTGGTTGCGCCCTCCCGCAGTGTTCCCCTGGCGGAGCCCGGGATCGTACGACGCGGCCTGCGCTGGATGCTGGATCCCACGAGCCCCTTGTACGTCCCCTTGCGGGCAGATGTGGGCCTGATCCAGTGGCTCTGGAGGTTCCGGAAATTCAGCACCGCGGCCCACCTGCGCCGCAGTCTGCCCCTTTTGGTCGGCCTCCAGCGGTGGAGCCTGCGCCTGTACCGGGAGCTGGAAGGGCGCGGCCTGGACTTCGGGTTCCGAACGTCGGGAACGCTTGCCGTCTTTCAGAGTTCCCGGGAGCTCGCGTCCTTCCTCGGGGAGGTGGATCTGCTCCGGAGCCACGGGATCCCCGCGGAGGTCCTGGGCCCGGACGCGGCCCTGCAGAGGGAGCCTCTCCTGCGACCGCAACTCGCGGGGGCGGTCTACTTTCCGGAGGACGCCTATCTGGATCCGGCCCGCCTTGTGGAATCCCTGGCCGCCTACGCGGGTGAGCTCGGCGTGGAGATCCGGAACGGGGCTGCAGGGCAGCGGCTGTGGCGCCGGGGAGGAGAGGTCTCCGTGGAGGTGGGGGACTCCTTCCTGCATCCGGCGACGGTGGTGGTGGCCGCGGGTGCGTGGAGCGCGCCCCTCCTCCGGACCGCGGGGGTCCGGATCCCGGTCTTGCCCGCCAAGGGCTACGCGATCACGCTCCCGCACGCGGCCCCGCCCGGCCGTCCCCTGATGCTGAGCGAGGCACGGGTGGCGGTGACCCCGCTCCGGGGACCCGGTGGGGAGGCACGGGTTCGGCTCGCGGGGACCCTGGAACTAGGAGTTGCGGAAGAGGGGATCAACCACCGACGGGTGCTTGCCATCCGGCGGGCTGCGTCCAGATACCTGGATCTGGATCCTTCCGGGGGAGAGGTGTGGGCCGGGCTCCGGCCCTGCACCCCGGATGGCCTTCCCGTGGTGGGGAGGCCGCGGGGGTTCAGGAACCTGGTGGTGGCCACCGGCCATGGAACCCTGGGCATCTCCCTGGCTCCCGTGACCGGCGAGCTGGTGGCCTCCCTTGTCGCGGGGCGTCCTTTGCAGGAGCTCGATCCCCTAAGCCCGGACCGGTTCTGCTAGGGAGCGACGGATCCCGGGCACACGCCCCTGTTGACCCGGGGGCCGCCGTGCGGACCCGAGCAGGAATGCGCGCCCAGGGCAGAGAAGGAAAGTCCCCCGTCATCCGTCCAGATTCCAGGCAGTGGAGGAGCGTCCATGCGGGCACAGCGGATGGTGATGACGGGGCTGCTCGTGGCGGTGGCCTTCCTCCTCATGGCCACGGTGCAGATTCCGATCCTCCCTCAGGCACCCTTTCTGAAGTACGATCCCAGCGACGCGGCGGCCCTCGTGGGCGGGGTCCTCTACGGCCCCGGCACCGGCGTGCTCGTGGTGCTCCTCAAGGACGTGCTCTTCCTCCTGTTCCGGGCGAGAGGGCCCTTCGGGCCTGTTGCGGACTTCATCGCCGCGGGCACGTTTGTGGCGGTGACCGCGTGGGCCTACCGGCGCATGGGAGGCGCCTTCCCCCGGCGGCTTCTCTCCGCGGCCGTGGTCGGGATGGTGGCGCGGGTGCTGGTGATGATCCCCGCCAACTTCGTGATCCTGTACCTGGAGTTCGGGATGCCGCCGGCCCGGGTGGCGGGGATGCTGCTCCCCGCCATCGTGCCCTTCAACGCGGTGAAGGCGGCCCTGAACGCCCTCCTGGCTTTGGCGGTGGCGGAACCTCTGGGCCGCTACCTTCCCGTGCCGGAGCTTCCCGGACGCTAGGCCCAGCAGGATTCTGCGGCTCCCACGGCCAACTCTCGTCCGGAGGACTTGCGGGAGGGCTCCCCGTGCGGTTCGCGGTCAACCTCTCCATGTTGTTCACCGAGTTCCCCTTCCTGGAGCGGTTCCAGCATGCCCGCCAGGCGGGATTCTCCGCGGTGGAGTTCTGGTTCCCCTACGAGGAGGATCTGGAGGCCATCGCCCGGGAGCTGCGACGTCTACGGCTGGAACTCGTGCTCTTCAACCTGGAGGCGGGGAACTTCGCCGCGGGAGAACGGGGATACGCCTGCCATCCGGACCGGCGGCAGCGGTTTCGGGAGACGGTGGAGCGGGGGATTGAGGTGGCGCGGCGCCTGGGATGCCGGCGGCTCAACGCGCTCGTGGGAAATGTCCTGCCTCACGTTCCCCGCGCGGACCAGCGGCGGATCCTGGTGGAGAACCTCCGGGAGGCGGCCCGGGCCATGGAACGCTGGGGCATCACCCTGCTCTTCGAGGCCCTCAACCCCTACGATGCCCCGGACTACTTCCTGCACTCCTCCGCGGAGGCCTTCGCGATCCTGGAGGAGGTGGGAGAGCCCAACCTGCGGTTCCAGTACGACGTCTACCACATGCAGCGCAGCGAGGGGAACCTCACCCACACCATTACCCGACACGTGGACAAGATCGGCCACATCCAGATCGCGGACTCCCCGGATCGCGGGCCGCCCGGTACGGGCGAGATCAACTTCCGCTACTTGCTGGGCCGGATCGCGGCAAGCGGCTACGGGGGATACGTGAGCGCGGAGTACCGACCCCACGGGCCGAGCGCGGAATCCTTCGGGTGGATGCGGGAGGTGCTGCCGTGATCGCGAACCGGATCAAACGCCGGCTGCAGCAGGACCTCCCCGTGATCGGGCACTGGCTGAGCTTCCCGTGCCCGGCGGTGGCGGAGCTGCTGAGCGCCTTGGAGCCGGACTGGCTTGTGGTGGATACGGAGCACGGGCCCAGCAGCTGGGAGACGGTGGAGGACCAGCTGCGGGCCATGCGGGGCACGGGCGTGACGCCCATCGTGCGGGTCGCGGCGAACGATCCCGCCCTCATCAAGCTGGCCCTGGATCGTGGGGCCATGGGGGTGATCGTCCCGCTGGTCAGCTCGCCGGAGGAGGCGCGGAGGGCCGTCCTGGCTTCCCGGTATCCCCCCGAAGGGATCCGGGGGGTTGCGGGGACCCGGGCGAGCCGGTATGGCCTAGACCTCGCGGAGTACTTTGCCGCCTGGAACCGGGAGGCCCTGGTGATCTGCCAGGTGGAGACCCTTCCGGGACTGGAACAGGTGGAGGAGATCGCCGCCGTGGAGGGGGTGGACGTGCTGTTCGTGGGTCCCAACGACCTCTCCGCGAGCGTGGGGCATTTCCGGCGCTTCGAGGCCCCGGAGTACGAGGAGGCGGTGCAGAGGGTGCTCGCGGCCGCCCGGCGACGCGGCAAGGCCGCGGGATACCTCGCGTCGGATCCGGAGGAGGCGCTTCGCCGCATCGCGCAGGGATTCCGGTTCGTGGGAATCGGCAGCGACAGCCGCCTGCTGGCGGCCGCGGCCTCCTCGGTCCTGCGGCGGGTACGGACGGGTCTAGAGGAGAAGGCGCCATGAGGGTATCGCCGGAGACCACTCGGGTGGGCGTGGTCGGGCTCGGGATCATGGGCAAACCCATGGCCCGTAACCTCCTGCGGGCCGGGTACCGACTCGTGGTGCACAACCGGAGCCGAGCGCCCGTGGAGGAGCTGGTGGCCCTGGGGGCCGTGGACGGGGGGTCTCCGAAGGGCGTCGGGCAGGCTTCGGACGTGGTCCTCACCGTGCTTCCGGATACCCCGGACGTGGAGCGGGTGATCTTCGGCCCAGAAGGACTCCTCGAGGGGATGCGACCGGGGTCGGTGCTCGTGGATATGAGCACCATCTCCCCCGCGGCCACCCGCGATTTCGCGGAGCGGCTGCGCGCCCGGGGGATCGAGATGCTGGACGCGCCCGTGAGCGGGGGACAGCGGGGCGCGGAGGAGGGAACCCTGGCCATCATGGTCGGCGGCTCTCCGGAGGTCTTCCAGATGTGCCGCCCCCTTTTCGAGGTCCTGGGACGGCACATCGTGCACCTGGGCCCCAACGGGGCGGGGCAGGTGTGCAAGGCCTGCAACCAGATCGTGGTGGCCCTCACCATCCAGGCGGTTTCCGAGGCCCTGGTGCTGGCGGAGCGGGCAGGGGTGGATCCCGCGAAGGTCCGGGAGGCCCTGCTGGGGGGCTTCGCGTACAGCCGCATCCTCGAGTTGCACGGGCAGCGGATGCTGGAGGGCAACTTCACCCCGGGCTTCCGGGTGGAGCTGCACCACAAGGATCTCCGCCTCGCCCTGGAAGCCGGGCGCACCTACGGGGTGCCCCTTCTCGGGACCGCCGTCGTCCACGAGCTCCTGGGCGCTCTGGTGGCCAGAGGCCGCGGGAAGCTGGATCACTCGGCCCTGTTGTTGCTGGCGCGGGAGCTGGCGGGCGGAGGTGGGCTTGACGCAGGGTCCGTATAATTGAGGCGGATCGGGTCGGTGGGGGCGACCTTGGGCAAGAGGGTCTGCAGGACGGACGCGGAGAGGGCCGGATGAAGTCGTCCACTGCCGCCGTCCGGCCCTTGGCGGGCGTTCTCGCCCGGGGGGGGCGTTGGCTGCGGAGGGAGCGGGTCCTGGCCCCTCTGCTGGTGCTGCCCGCCTTCCTGTACGTGGCCCTTCTCGTGGGCCTTCCCTTCCTCTACGCCCTCTACCTGAGCCTCACGGACGCCACCACCGGCAACCCCTACGGGAGCTTCATCGGGTTCCGGAACTTCTCGGAGGTGGTTCAGGACCGGGTCTTCCGGACGGCCCTGAAGAACACCTTCGTCTTCACCCTCTCCGCGCAGGGCGCGGTGATCCTGCTCTCCAACGTCCTGGCCCGGGCATTGAGCGTGGACTTCCGGGGCAAGGGATTCGTGCTCTTCCTGCTCCTGCTCCCCTGGGTGGCGCCGGTGTCGCTCTCCACCATCGGCTGGCTGTGGATCCTCCACGCCCGGTTCAGCGTCCTGGACTGGGTGGGCTGGCAGTTGGGGCTGCTGCCCCACGGCCAGAACACCTTCTGGCTTGGGAGACCGAATCTCGCCATGTTCTCCGTGGTGATGGTGCACGTGTGGCGGATGTTGCCCTTCGCCACCGTGATTCTCCTGGCGGGCCTCACCGCCCTTCCCCGGGATCTTCTGGACCAGGCGGAGGTGGACGGTGCGGGGTTCTGGCGGAAGCTCTTTCAGATCGAGCTTCCCCTGTTGCTTCCCATCATGAGCGTGGCGGTGCTGTTCGGCACCATCTTCACCTTCACGGACATGGCGGTGGTGTACGTGCTCACGCGGGGGGGACCCTTTGACACCACCCAGGTGCTCAGCAGCCTCGCGTTCTTCAAGGGCATCGTGGGCGGAAACCTGAGCGTGGGCGCGGCCATCTCTCTCTTCCTGTTCCCCGTGCTCCTCGTGGCGGCGGTGCTCATCCTGCGGGCCGCCCGGCGGGCGGAGGTGACGTAATGGCGGATCGACAGAGGTGGGGGCGCTGGCGGCGCGGTCTGCGGGTCGGCGGACGGGCCCTGATCCTCGGAGCCTTCTGCACCTTCACCGCTTTCCCGTTCGCCTGGATGCTCATCACCGCCTTCAAGCGGAACTCCGACCTGTACAACCCCGTGAACAACCCCTTCTGGTTCAATGAGCCGCCGACCCTGGAACATCTGGAGTACGTGTTCACGAAGACCCTGTTCGCCAACTGGATCGTGAACACGGCCCTGGTGGGCGTGGCGGTGGTGGGCATCACCCTCCTGTTGGCCCTGCCCGCGGGCTACAGCCTCAGCCGTTTCCTCGGGGCATGGGGGACCCAGCTGGGGATCGGCATGTTCCTGGTGTACCTGGTCCCCCCCACCCTGCTCTTTATCCCCCTCGCGCGGGTGGTGAGCGAGCTCCGGCTGCACAACACCCTGTGGTCCCTCATCCTGATCTATCCCACCATCACCGTGCCCTTCGCCACCTGGCTGCTGATGGGGTTCTTCAAGTCCATCCCCCCGGAGCTGGAGGAGCAGGCCCTGGTGGACGGGTACAGCCGGATGGGCGCCTTCCTCCGGGTCACCCTGCCCCTGGCGGTTCCCGGCATCATCGCGGTGGTGATCTTCAGCTTCACCATCTCCGCCCAGGAGTTCGTCTACGCCCTCTCCTTCGTGACCAACGTGGCCCGGAAGACGGTCAGCGTCGGCGTCCCCGCGGACATGGTACGAGGGGACATCTTCGACTGGGGGCCGCTCATGGCGAGCGCCTTTTTGGCCAGCGTTCCCGTGGCCGTCCTGTACTACTTCGTGATGGACAAGTTCGTGCGTGGGTTCACCACGGCAGGAGCCATCCGATGAGAAGGGGGGTGTCGGAGAACATGCCGGACGAGAGGCAGGAACTGCGGTGGGTGCGGGTCGCGGAGGGAAGGTGGCGCCTCGTGACCCGGAGGGAGTTCCTGAAGCTGGTCGGAGCAGGGCTCGGCGCAGCGGCCTTTGGTCCCTTCGTCTTTACGGAGAAGACCGCGGCCCAACCCGTGACCCTGCGCATCCTGCAGTGGCGGCACTTCGTCCCGCCCTACGACGAGTGGTTCAACAAGGTGTTCGCGCCCCGGTGGGGGGAGAAGAACGGGGTCCGGGTGGTGGTGGAGAACGTGGGGCTTGCGGAGATCCCCGCCATTGCCGCGGGCGAGGCGGCCCGGGTGGCCGCGGGCGCGGATCCGGGACACGACATGATCCAGTACCTCACCCCGCCCGCCACCCTGGAGCGGCAGGTGGACACGGAGGCCCACCGGGAGGTCATCGAGGAGCTCCGGCGCAAGGTGGGGCCGTACATCCCCCTCGCGGAGAAGAGCACCTACAACCCCGTGACCCGGCGGTACTTCGGGGTCTCGGACAACTTCGTGCCCGACCCCATGCACTACCGGGGATGGATGTGGCGGGAGGCCTCCGCGAAGGCCCTGGGCCGCTCCACCACGGGCCCTGTCACCTGGGACGACGTCCGCAAGGTGGGTCGGGAACTGCGGCGCATGGGCCACCCCGTGGGCCTGGGTCTGAGCCAGGAGATCGACACGGGCATGTGGCTCCGGAGCCTCCTGTACTCCTGGGGCACGGGTGAACAGGACGAGGGCGGCAACGTGATCCTGGACGTGCCGCCCTATCGCCAGCGGACCATCGACGCGCTGAAGTTCGTTCGGGATCTCTACAACGAAACCATGTTCGCGGGGGTCTTCGCGTGGACCGCGGCCTCCAACAACGAGGAGTTCCTGGCAGGCCGCATCTCCATCGCCATGAACGCCATCTCCATCACCCGCACGGCCCAGGCCCTGGCGGCCCAGGCCCTCAAGCGGGGGGAGGATCCCAGAACCAGCAAGGCCGTGCTCCTGGCCCGGGACACCCTGATCACGGAGCGGGCGCCCCAAGGGCCCGCGGGCGCCCGGGGTCTGGAGCACGTCATGGGGGTCTACTTCATCTGGCGGAACCGGCCCCGGCCCGTGCGGGAGGCGGCGAAGAAGCTGCTCATCGACCTCATCCTCAGCTACGACCCGGAGGTGGCGGCGCGGGAGGGCTGGCCGCCGGGGAAGTTCCAGGCCTCCCAGGCGTACGACTACCCCACCTTCGAGAACGCCATCCCCAAGGCCAAGCGGCTCGCGTACCTCCGCAACGATCCCGTGAGCCGGGCGGCCGGGGATCGCCCGGACAAACTGGTCACCATCGAAACCGCGTACGAGTGGGCCCACAACGTGGGCTGGCCGGGTCCCTCGAGCGCGGCCATCGACGAGGTGTTCAACACCTGGATCCTCAACGTGATGTTCGCCCGGGTGGCCCAGGGGATTGACACGCCGGAGCAGGCCCTGGACGCCGCGGCCCGTCAGATCCGCCGGGTGTTCCAGAAGTGGCGGGAGCAGGGGCTCGTGGGCGGCCGGCGGTGAGAACCCGGGGGAGCCGGGACAGGGGGGGCGTGCGGCGGAGCCAGGGAATCGTTCCCTCCGTCCTGCGGGCCGTCCGGATCCTGGAGGCGGTGGGAGACGCCGCGCGCCCCCCGACCCTGGGGGAGCTGGCGCGGACGCTGGGGATTCCCAAGAGCAGCCTGCATGATCTCTGTGCCACCCTCCTGCAGGAGCGCCTGTTGGAGCGCACGGACGGAGGCGGCTTCCGGATCGGGGTGCGGGTGTTGGACTTCTACCGGGCGTACGACACCACCACCCACCTCGGTACGGAGTTCCACCGGGTGTGCGAGGAGATCATTCCCCGGCACGAGGAGACCATCGTGCTTTCCGTTCTGGACGGCCGGGAGGTGGTGTACGTGGCCTGCCGGAACGGGACCCAGCCCATCGCGGTGAACTACCGCATCGGACTTCGCCTTCCGGCCCACACCACGGCCACGGGGAAAGCCATTCTGAGCACCCTCCGGGAGGAGGAGGTCCGTGCCCTGTTCTCCGGAGAGCCCCTCGCACGCCCCACCCGGCACAGCATCGGGCAAGTGGAAGCACTCCTCGAGGAGCTGCGGAAGACCCGGGCCCGAGGGTACTCCGTGGACGATGAGGAGACGGTGGAGGGCATGAGCTGCGTGGGGGCCCCGCTGTGTGCACCGGGAGAGGTGCGTGCGGGCATCGCCTTCAGCATGGTGAAGGCCCGAACCCGACGGGATCGCCTTCAGGAGCTCGGCCGGAAAATCCAATTCCTCGCCACCGTGCTGTCCGAGCGGCTGGGAGGAGCTCTCCCAACCCGTCTCTCGCGGGGATGAGACCCCTTGACAAAAGCCCAAGGAGCTGCTGAGCTGGATCCGGTTGTTCCAAATTTCGAATAATGTCCGGATATACGAACACCCGGGGAAGGCGGAGATCCGCACGGAGGACGCGAGGATGCGGGGCGTGGAGGTTCAGGAGGTCCTGAACTGCGTGGGTGGGGTGTGGGACAGACCCCGAGGGCAGGAGGCCCTGCCGGTCTACAACCCCGCCACCGGAGAGGTCATCGCCCGGGTGGGAGAGAGTGGCCCTGAGGACGTGGACCGGGCGGCCCAGGCCGCCCACCGCGCCGGCGCGGAGTGGCGCCGCACCCCGCCCGGAGAGCGGGTGCAGTACCTGTTCCGGTTGAAGCGTCTGCTGGAGGAGAACCTGGAGGATCTTGCCCGCACCATCACGGAGGAGTGCGGGAAGACCTACCAGGAATCCCTGGGAGAGTTGCGGCGGGGCATCGAGAACGTGGAGGTGGCCTGCGGGATTCCCAGTCTCATGCAGGGCTACAACAACGAGGACATCGCCCGAGGCATAGACGAGTACATGTTCCGGCAGCCCGTGGGCGTGGTGGCCGCCATCACGCCGTTCAATTTCCCCGGCATGATCCCGCTCTGGTTCTTGCCCTACGCCATCGCGTGTGGCAACACCTTCATCGTGAAACCCTCCGAGCGAACCCCGCTCACCATGCAGAAGATCATGCACCTCGTGGAGCAGACGGGGCTCCCTCCGGGCGTGGTGAACGTGGTGAACGGCGCCAAGCAGACCGTGGACGCCATCCTGGATCACCCCCTTATTCGGGCCGTGAGCTTCGTGGGCTCCACCCCGGTGGCGCGGTACGTGTACAGCCGGGCCGCGTCGAACGGCAAGCGTGCCCAGTGCCAGGGCGGTGCGAAGAATCCCGTGATCGTCCTCCCGGATGCGGACTTCGATCTGGTGCCCCGGATGGTGGCCGATTCCGCGTTCGGATGCGCCGGGCAGCGGTGTCTGGCGAGCTCCCTCGCCCTGGTGGTGGGGGAGGCCAGGAAACCCTTCCGGGAGGCCATCGCGGACCTCGCCCGCACGCGGCGGGTGGGCTACGGCCTGGATCCCGGAGTGGAGATGGGGCCCGTGATCCGGCGGGAAAGCCGGGAGCGCATCGAGGGGCTCATCGCGAGGGGCGCGGAGGAAGGGGCGCGGATCCTGGTGGACGGTCGAGGCACCCGGATTCCGGGATACGAGGGCGGGTTCTTCGTGCGGCCGACGGTGCTGGAGGAGGTCCCTCCGGAGGGGCTCATTGCCCGCACGGAGATCTTCGGGCCCGTGCTGGGCTTGATCTACGTCCGGGACCTGGACGAAGCGATCGAACTCATCAACCGGGGAAGCTACGGCAACATGGCGTGCCTGTTTACCCGCAGCGGGGCGGCGGCGAGGAAGTTCCGGTACGAGGCCCAGGTGGGGAACATCGGGATCAACGTGGGGGTGGCCCAGCCCATCGCCTTCTACCCCTTCGGGGGCATGAAGGAGAGCTTCTTCGGTGACCTCCACGGCCAGGGCCGGGACGCGGTGGAGTTCTACACGGAGAAGAAGATCGTGGTGGAGCGGTGGTAATCCTCCGTTGACGGCACCACGGGGATGAAACCGGCACCGTTTCGGTACGTGCGGCCCCAGACCCGGGAGGAAGGACTGGAGGCACTGGCCCGGTACGGCGAGGACGCCAAGGTGCTGGCCGGGGGCCAGAGTCTCGTCCCCCTGATGAACCTGCGGCTCGCCCGCCCGAAGGTGTTGGTGGACATCAACCGCATCCCCGCGCTGGGAATCCTGGAGCGTCGAGATGGGGAGCTGGTCCTCGGCGCGCTCGTCCGCCACCGGCAGCTTGAAGGGGATCCACGGGTATGGGAGGCCTGCCCCATCCTGAGCCGGGCCGCGGCCTGTATCGGGTATCCCGCCATTCGAAACCGTGGAACGGTGGGAGGGAGCCTCGCCCACGCGGACCCCGCGGCGGAGCTCGGTTGCGTCCTTCTTGCCACGGGAGCCGTGGTGGTGCTGGAGTCCTCGAGGGGCCGTCGGGAGGTGCGCATCGAAGACCTGTTCGTGGGGCCCTACACCACCTGCATCCGGCCCGATGAGCTCCTGGTGGAGGTCCGGATCCCCGCCTGGAGAGAAGGTACGCGCTGGGGTTTTGCGGAGTTTACCCGTCACGAAGGGGGGTTCGCCCTGGCCCTGGCCGCTTGCGTCGTCCACCTGGATGGAGAGGGCAAGGTGACCTCCGCCCGGGTGGCGGTGGGGGGCGTGAGCCCCCTTCCCGTCCGGCTTCCCGAGGCCGAGAAGAGCCTGCGGGGTGCAGGGCTCTCGAAGGAGGGGATCGCGCAGGCCGCCGCCTGTGCCCTGTCCCTCGAGGACTATGACGACGTCCACGCGCCCGCCTGGCACCGCCGGCAGCTCGGTCGCTGGCTGCTGCTCCAGGCGCTTCAACAGGCCGCGGGAGGGGGAAGTTGAGGGATCGGATTTCCATCGCCCTGCAGGTCAATGGAAAGCCCTACCGCCTGGAGGTGGAGCCGCGCCGGCTGCTGGCGGATGTGCTGCGCCGGGATCTGGGGTTCACCGGCGTGCACCTGGGGTGCGAACACGGGGTGTGCGGGGCATGCACGGTGCTCCTGGATGGAGAGCTCGTGCGTTCGTGCCTGATGTTCGCGGTGCAGGCGGATGGATGCGAGATCCTCACCGTGGAGGGTCTGAACGCCTCCGGAGATCTTCACCCCATCCAGCGGGCGTTCATCGAGGAATTTGGATTTCAGTGTGGGTTCTGCACTCCCGGCATGATCCTCGCCGCGTACCGTCTGCTGCAGGAGCGCCCGCGCCCCTCAGCGGAGGAGATCCGTCGGGCCCTGGCAGGAAACCTGTGCCGGTGCACGGGATACGCGGACATCCTCCGATCCGTCCAGCGGGCCGCGGTCCTCCTCGCCGAAGCGGAGGAAACCCGTGCTCCCTAGCGGCCGGTACGTGGGCCGGCGGGTTCCCCGGTGGGAGGACCGACGGTTCGTACAGGGCCGGGGCCGATACCTGGACGACCTGAACCTCCCGGACCAGGTGGAGGTGGCCTTCGTCCGAAGCCCCCATGCCCATGCGCGGCTTCTGCGTGTGGATGTGGAGGCCGCGCGGGGGCACCCGGAGGCCGTGGGGGTGTATACCTGGGAGGATCTCCAGGGGCTGCTTCGCCCCTACTGGACCATGCCGCGGGGGCCCATTCGCCAGGCGCGCGTCACGCCCCTGGCGAGCGGAAAGGTCCGGTGGGTGGGAGAACCGGTGGCTGTGGTGGCGGCGCGGGATCGGTACGTGGCGGAGGATCTGTGCGAGCTCGTCACGGTAGAGTACGAGCCGTTGCCCGCGGTGGTGGACGCGCTGGAGGCCATGCGGCCGGAGGCGATCCGGCTGTATGAGGAGTGGCCGGACAACGTGGTCTCCCACCAGACCTTCCAGGCAGGGGATCCCGAGGCCCAGCTGGCAGGTTGTGCCGTGGTGGTCCGCGAGCGCTTTCGCAGCAACCGCGTGACCGCGGTCCCCCTGGAGGGGCGCGGGATCCTCGCCCGATGGGACCCCCTGGAGGAGACCCTTACGGTGTGGATGGGCCACCAGGACGTCCACTTGGTCCGCGCCGTGCTTTCGGAGGTCCTGGGGCTTCCCTTGGGTCGCATCCGGGTGATCAGCCCGGACGTGGGGGGAGCCTTCGGGATCAAGCTGCCCGTCTACCCCGAGGAGATGGTGGTGTGCGCCCTGGCGCGGATCCTGCAGCGGCCCGTGAAGTGGGTGCAGGACCGGAGGGAGAGTTTGCTCGGCGACACCCATGCACGGGAGGCCGTGGTGGACGTGGAGGCGGGCTTCGACGCCGAGGGGCAGCTCCGGGCCCTGTGGGTCCACATCGTCAGCGATGCGGGCGCCTATGCGGTGGCCGGACGGGGTCCTGTCATCGAGGGGAGCATGCTGGCCCGGGAGCTTCCCGGCCCCTACGACCTGCGCCACTACGCCTACACCCTGGACGTGGTGATGACCAACAAGGCGCCCGTGGCCGTGTACCGGGGCGTGGCCATCCCCGTGAGTACCTTCGTCATGGAACGGGTGATGGACCTCGCCGCGGATGCCCTGAAGCTGGACCCCGCGGAGATCCGGCGCCGGAACCTCGTCCGCACCTTCCCCTACTCCACGGTCACCGGGCACGTGTACGACGCGGGCCGGTACCTGGAGGGCCTGGAGAAGGTGCTGGAACTTGTGGACTACCGGAGATGGCGGGCAGAGCAAGCCCAGCTGCGGGCGCAGGGACGGTACCTGGGCATCGGGATTTGCTGTCTTGTGGACGCCACCGCCCGGGGAGGTGGATTCTACGGCCGGCTGGGGCTGAAGGCGGCAACCCAGGAGGGCTGCATCCTGCGCATCGACCCCGCGGGAGGGGTCACCGCGGCCCTGGGGACCACCACCCAGGGGCAGGGGTTGCACACGGCGCTCGCGCAGCTCATCGCGGACACCCTGGGGGTTCCTCTAGAGCGGGTCACCGTGGTGATGGGGGATACGGCCACCACCCCCTATGGGGGAGGGGCTTGGGCCAGCCGGGGCGCGGTGGCGGGCGGGGCCGTGGCCCTGCTGGCGGCGCGGAGGCTGCGGGAGAAGGTCCAGCACATCGCGGCCCACCTCCTGGAGGCGGCACCGGAGGACATCGAGCTGGCCGACGGGCGCGCGTTTGTTCGAGGCGCTCCGACCCGGAGCCTCTCCCTGGAGGAGATCGCCCACACCGCGTACTTCGTGGCCGCGGACCTCCCCCGGGGCATGGAGCCGGGATTGGAGGTGATGGTGCACTGGGAGCCGGAGATCCCCGCCACCTTCGCCTACGCGGCGCAGGCGATGGTGGTGGAGGTGCAACCCGAGACCGGTGCCGTGGACATCCTGAAGTACGTGGTGGTGGAGGACTGCGGTCCCATCATCAACCCTGGGCTCGTGGACGGGCAGCTGCGGGGCGGGATCCTGCAGGGGCTGGGCCAAGCCCTCTACGAAGACCTCGTGTACGATGCCCAGGGACAGCTGCTCACCTCCACCCTCATGGACTACATCCTTCCGGGAATCCACGAGGCGCCGGAGATCGAGATCCACCACATGTCCACCCCCTCCCCCCGGACCGTGGGAGGCCTGCGGGGGATGGCGGAGAGCGGGACCGCGGGGGCGCCCGCGGTGCTGGCGAATGCGGTGGCAGATGCCCTCAAGCCGTTCGGGGCGGCGGTGACCGCCCTCCCGCTCTCCCCGGCACGGGTGGTGGAGCTGATCCGGAAGGGAAGGGAGCGAACGACGGAAACATCCCACACGGAAGGAGGGTGAGGCGGATGAAGATCACGCGGCGGGAGTTCCTGAAAGGAGTGGTGGCGGGAGGGGCGGCTCTGGCCCTTCCGGAGGGTCTGCGATCCATCGTCCACGCGGCTCCCCGGGAGCCCATCCGAATCGGCTTTCCCGCTCCGCTCACGGGAGCCTTTGCGGACGAGGCGAACTACATGGTGCAGGGAGCCACCCTGGCGGTGGAGGAGTTCAACCGGGCCGGAGGCGTGCTGGGCCGTTCGGTGGAGCTCTTGGTGCGGGACGACCGGTTGAGCCCGGACGAGGGGGCCCGGCGCGCGCTGGAGCTCATCGAGCGGGAGCGGGTGCACTTCCTGGCCGGGGTCCTTTCTGCCGCGGTGCAGCTGGCGGTGAACGAGGTGGCGAAGCGCCACCGCCGGATCTTCGTCTCCACCAGCCAGTCGGACAAGATCGTCATGCCCCCGGACTTCAGCCCGTGGACGTTCCACGAGGCCCTCACGCCCTGGATGACCTCCACCGCCCTGGCCCGGTACGTCCTGCGGGAGGGACGCGGGAAGCGGGTGTACATCCTGTACGCGGACTACGCCTACGGTCAGGAACACACCGCCGCCTGGCGCCGCGTGATCGCGGAGGTGGGAGCAACCTTGGTCGGCGTGGACCCGCATCCTCTGGGCACCACGGACTACTCCGCGTACCTCCCGAAGATCGTGGCGGCCCGCCCGGACGTTCTGGTGCTGAACAACTTCGGACGGGACATCGTGAACTCCGCAAAGCAGGCGGTGGAGCTGGGTCTCAAGCAACGGGCGCAGATCGCGGTGCCCATCATCCCCACTGCCGCGGCCCTGGAGGCGGGCCCGGAGGTGCTCGGAGACGTGGTCTGCGCCTCCAGCTACTGGTGGGAGGTCCAGGAACGGATTCCGAAGGCGAAGGAGTTCAACACGAAGTTCAGCCGGCGGTTCAACCGGGTTCCCTCGGACTACGCGGCCTACGCCTACAGCGGGGTGCGGGAGCTACTGGAGGCGGTGCAGCGGACCGGGACCACGGACAGCGATCGGGTGGCGAAGGCCATGGAGGGTCGCCGGTACGCCCACTACAAGGACACCCAGTACTGGCGCGCATGCGACCACCAGTCCGTCCAGACCATCTTCCTCCTACGGGGACGTGAGCGGCCACGGGGGGCGTACGGGCTGTTTGACATCGTGGGCACCGTGGAAGGGGAGCGGGTGATCCCGAGCTGCGAGGCCCTGGGACACCGGTAAGGGAGGCGACCCGGTCCGCATGAGCGCGCAGGCCCTGTTGCTGCAACTCGTGACGGGGGTGGTGGTGGGCGCCATCTGGGTCATCGTGGCCATCGGGCTCTCCTTGATCTTCGGGATCCTGCGCATCGTGAACTTCGCCCATGGGGCCTTCTACATGCTCGGGGCGTACCTCGCCGCCTTCGCCGTAAGCTGGACCGGGCACTTCTGGCTGGCGCTCCTCGTGGCCCCGTTGAGCATGGCGGCCCTGGGCGTGCTGGTGGAGCGGGGCCTCGTCGGCCGCCTCTACGGCCGGGGCCTCGTGTACAGCGTGCTGGCCACCTACGCGGTCTCCCTGGTGATCATCGAGGGCGTCAAGATCCTGTGGGGGACCGTCGGTCCTCAATTCCGGGTGCCCGCGGAGCTGGCGGGCATGGTGAACCTGGGGTTCAGCTTCTTCCCCAAATACCGCCTGTTCGTGCTCCTGGCGACCGCCCTGACGGTGCTGGGGGTATGGTGGTGGCTGTACCGGACGCCCATGGGGCTCTTCATCCGGGCCGCGAGCCAGGACCCCCTCATGACGCAGGCCCTGGGAGTGGACATCGCCCGAGTGCTCGCGGGTGCCTTCGGCGCGGGGGTCGCGCTCGCGGGGTTGGGCGGAGCCCTGGCAGGTCCCCTGCGGGGGGTCTTCCCGGAGATGGGACTCGATATCCTCGTGGAGTCCTTCGTGGTGGTGGTCATCGGGGGAATGGGGAGCCTATTGGGCGCGGTGGTGGCGGGACTTCTGGTGGGATTGGTTCAGAGCTTCACCTTCCTGTGGGCCCCGGTCTTCGCCCACGTGGTCCTCTTCCTCCTCATGATCGCCACCCTGCTGGTTCGGCCGCAGGGTCTGTTCGGTACGGAGTGAGGGGGGCATGGAGCTGAAGATTCCCTCTCAACTCCTCACGTCCCGCGGACCCCTGCAGGCGATGTCCTTCCCGGCGGCCCTGGCGGCTTTCCTCCTCCTCCTCCCCGTGGTGCTCCCCTACGAGGCCCTGGCCGCGCAGATCCTCGTGTACACGCTGTTCAGCCTGGGCTACAACCTGCTCTTCGGATACACGGGGCTGCTGTCCTTCGGGCATGCAGCCTTCTTCGGAATGGGAAGCTACACCGCGGGGTTGCTGGCCCGGGAGATCACCGCGAACGTGCTCTGGACCCTGCCCGCCGCCATCGGAGTGGGAGCGGTGGGGGGAGCGGTGGTGGGGTTCTTCTGCCTGCGTCGGCGGGGAGATTACTTCTCCCTCATGACCCTGGCCTTCGGGCAGCTCCTGTACTTCATCGCGCACCAGTGGCGGGAGGTCACGGGCGGCGACGACGGTCTGCGGGGGATCCCCGTGGCCCACGTGCAGGTGGGGCCGTGGGCGTACGCGCTGGAGAGCTCCCGGGACGTCTACGTCCTCCTGGCACTGCTGACCTTCGGGGCGTTCCTGGGGTTCCGGAGGTTGCTCCGTTCCCCCTTCGGCACCGCCCTGCAGGCCATCCGGGAAAACGAGCTCCGGGCGGAGGCGGTGGGGTACGACACCTTCCGTCTGAAGTTGTGGGCCTTCGTCCTCTCCGCAGCCATGAGCAGCGCCGCGGGGGCCCTCAACGTGTACCTCCTGAAGTTCGCGGGACTCAACAGCCTGCACTGGACCACTTCCGGCTATGCGGTCCTGATCACCATCCTGGGAGGCGCGGGGACGCTGCTGGGCCCCCTCGTGGGGGCCCTGGCCTTCGTGGGGCTGCAGGACGTCCTGAGCGCTCTGCCCGCCATCGTGGATCGGTGGCCGTTTTTCGTGGGATTGCTCTTTATCGTGTGCGTCCTGGTGTTCCCGCACGGCATCTGGGGCACGGTGGAGCAGCTGCAGGCCCGCTTCCGGAGGCATGCGCCTGCCCTCGGGAGTTCGGAAGGATGAGGGGACCGGTGCTGGTCACGGAGGGCTTAAGCCGGCGGTTCGGATCCCTGGCCGCGGTGGACGAGGTGAACCTGGCCCTGCAGCCCGGGGAGATCCGGGGAATCATCGGGCCGAACGGGGCCGGCAAGAGCACCCTCCTGCGGCTGCTGGCCGGGGAGATCCGGCCGAGCGCCGGGAGGATCCTGTACCGGGGCCAGGACGTGACCGGCCGGCCCATGTACGACCTGGCGCGCCGGGGCATCGTGAAATCCTTCCAGATCACACAGGTGTTTCCGAACCTCTCGTGCCTGGAGAACGTTCGGGTGGTGGTCCAGGGTCCAGGCCGGGCATGGAACTTCTGGCAGCGGGTGGACCTGGACCGGCCCACCCTGGAGCGGGCGGAGGCCCTGCTGGCCCGGGTCGGGCTCTACGGGAAGCGGGACCTTCCAGCCCATGCGCTCTCCCACGGGGAACAGCGGCACCTGGAGATGGCCATGGCCCTCGCCATGGATCCTGAGGTCCTGCTGCTGGACGAACCGACCGCGGGCATGAGCGGGGAGGAGATTCAGAGGACCATGAAACTGCTGCAGGAGATCGCGCGGGAGCGGACCGTGGTCATCGTAGAACACAAGATGCCCGTGATCATGAATCTGTGTCAGCGGATCACCGTGCTCCACTTCGGGCGCATCCTGGCGGAGGGGACTCCGGAGGAGATCCAGGCTTCGGAAGAGGTCCAGGCGGTGTACCTGGGAAAGGTCAGGGGATGAGTCGGGACGCTTTACGGCTGGAGGACGTCCACTCGTACTACGGGAAGAGCCATGTGCTCCAGGGGGTCTCCCTGGAGGTGGCGGAGGGGGAGTTCGTGGCCCTGGTGGGGCGGAACGGAGCCGGCAAGTCCACCATCCTCAAGAGCATTATGGGCATCGTGCCCCCGCGGGCCGGACGGGTGCTGCTGGAGGGGCAGGAGATCACGGGTTTCCCGCCCCAGGAGGTGTCCCGGCGCGGGATCGCGTGGGTGCCCGAGGAGCGTCGGGTGCTCCCCGAGCTCACCGTGGAGGAGAACCTGTGGCTCGCGCTGCACGCCGCGGGCGTGAAGGGACGGGAGGCAAGCGCGCGTCTGGAGGACGTTTTCTCCCTGTTCCCAAGGCTCCGGGAGCGGCTGCGTCAGAAGGGTCGGACCCTCTCGGGCGGAGAGCAACAGATGCTCGCCATCGCCCGGGCGCTCGTGGTGCGTCCCAAGGTCATGCTGGTGGACGAGCCCACCCAGGGGTTGATGCCCCGTCTGGTGAGCGCGCTGGCGGAGGTGCTGCGGGAGATCCACGCCCGCGGGGTGACGGTGGTGCTGGTGGAACAGATGGTCACCGTGGCCATGGAGCTCGCGCAGCGGATCTACATCGTGGATCAGGGAAGGGTGCGACTCTGCACCACCCCGGAGGGCATCCAGGAGGACCCGCAACTCGTTCAGGCCTTCCTGGGGGTTTCCGGAATCTAGGCACGGGAGGGGCACATGGAGGAATACCGGGACCACGTGGTGGTGGAGCTCTTCGGCAAACGGATTCACGTCCTGGACCTTTCCCGGGAGATCGGCCCGCACATCCCCGTGTATCCCGGCCACATGCGGGTGGCGACGTGGTGGCACCTGACCCACGAGGACGTCCGACGGTTGCGACTGCCTCCGGATTCCCCCTTCGGGGGATATGGGGTGTTCGGAATCGCCATGTGCGATCACGTGTCCACCCATCTGGACGCGGTGTATCACTTCAATCCCGAGCGGCCGGAGAAGACCGTTGACCGGGTTCCCCTTACCCAGCTCATCACCCCCGGGGTCTGGATCGACGTGAGCTGGGTGCCGCCCCGGCAGCATATCCGACTTGCGGACGTGCAGCGGGCCCTGCGGGAGGCGAATGTGGAGCTCCGGGCGGGCGTCACCCTCCTGTACTACACGGGAGCCGCGAGGCACTGGGAAGACCCCTACCGCTTCCTGACGGAGTACCCGGGCCTGGACGAGGAGGCAAGCCGCTGGATCCTGGACCAGGGGGTGGTGAACGTGTGCACGGACGCTCCCAGCACGGACAACCCCGCGGATCTGAGCTATCCCAACCATCGGGTGCACGGGGAGCGGGAGGTCATCCACACGGAGATCGTGAACAACATCGAACGCATCCCCCGACACGATGGGTTCTACGTCATGTTCCTGCCCTTACGGTTCGTGGGCCTGTCGGGTTCCCCGGTTCGAGCCCTGGCCCTCTGGGAAGAATAAACCGATAGGGAAGGAGGGGATGGAGATGCCCTTGATCCGCGTGAGCTCGTTCCCGCAGTCCAAGGAGACCCGCAAGGCCCTGGCGGAGGAGATCACGGAGGTGGTCCACCGCCACACCCAGATCCCCAGGGAGTACATCTGGGTGATCTTCGACCCCGTCCCTCAGGAGAACTGGGCGGTGGCGGGCCGCCTGGTCTCGGAGCAGTGAACGGAGTACACCGCGAAGGTGGAGCCGAGAGGGACCGGACGGTTCTCCCTGGAGGATAAACGGGCCCTGGTGACGGGCGCGAGCCGGGGGCTCGGGGAGGCCATCGCGGTGGGCCTCGCGGAGGCAGGGGCTCACGTGGCGGTGGCCGGCCGCAGCCGGCCTGACCTCGAGCGGGTCGCTCGGCGCATCCAGGATCTGGGTCGGAGAGCGGTGGTGGTGCAGGCGGATGTCACCAGGGTCCAGGATGCTCAGCGGATGGTGGAGGAGGCGGAGGAACGGCTGGGCCCTCTGCACATCCTCGTGAACAACGCGGGGGTCAACCTCCCGCGCCCCGCCCTGGAGGTCACGGAGGAGGAGTGGGACCTGGTGCTGAACACAAACCTCAAGGGCCTGTTCTTCGTCGCCCAGGCCGCGGGCCGACGGATGGTCGAGCGGCGTTACGGCCGCATCGTGAACATGGCCTCCCAGATGGGGTTCGTGGGATTCTACTTCCGCGCGGCCTACTGCGCCAGCAAGGCAGGGGTCGTGAACCTGACCCGGGTCCTGGCCGTGGAATGGGCCCCCTACGGCGTGACGGTGAACGCGGTGGCCCCCACCTTCGTGGAGACCCCCATGACCCGGGGCATGCTGGAGGATCCCTGGTTCCGGGAAGAGGTCCTGCGCCGCATCCCCCTGAGGCGTCTGGCGGACCCTCAGGACGTGGTGGATGCGGTTCGGTATCTCGCCTCGGACGCCGCGGCCATGGTCACAGGACACACGCTCCTGGTGGACGGAGGTTGGGTCGCCTGGTGAGGAGGGGATTGTGCGGGAGTACCTGAAGCGCGCTTCTCCGAAGGTGGAGGGGGATCGGCGCGCGGTCGAGGAGACGGTGCGCGGGATCCTGGAGGACGTGCGGCGGCGGGGGGAAGAGGCCGTGCGGGAATACTCCCGGCGGTTCGACGGGTGGGATCCTCCCCGGTTCCGGGTGACGGAGGAGGAGATCGAGCGGGCCTGCCGGTCTCTGCCCGCGGCGCTGCTGGAGGACATCAGGTTCGCCGCGGAACAGGTGCGCTCCTTCGCCCGGTTGCAGCGGGAGACCCTGGGCCCTCTCGAGGTGGAGGTCCGGCCCGGCGTGATCCTGGGCCACCGGCACATCCCCGTGGCCTCCGTGGGGTGCTACGTGCCGGGCGGGCGCTACCCCCTCATCGCATCGGCCATCATGAGCATCGTCACCGCCAGAGCGGCCGGGGTCGAGCGGGTCGTGGCATGTGCCCCCCCGCGGGGGGAGGGCATCTATCCGGCCACCCTGGTGGCCATGGCGGTGGCGGGGGCGGACGAGATCTACTGCCTGGGAGGCGTGCAGGCCCTCGCGGCCATGGCCTACGGGATCCCGGAGATCCGGCCCGTGGACATGATCGTGGGACCCGGCAACGCATATGTGGTGGAGGCAAAGCGGCAGCTGTTCGGAACCGTGGGGGTGGATCTCCTCGCGGGTCCCACGGAGATCCTCATCATCGCGGACGATGGTGCGGATCCCCACGTGGTGGCCGCAGACCTCCTGGGGCAGGCGGAGCACGGCCCGGACTCCCCCGCGGTTCTCGTGACCACGAGCCGAGACCTCGGGGTGCGGGTGCTGGAAGAGGTGGAGCGGTTCATCCCCCACCTGCCCACCCACGAGATCGTCCGGGCAGCGTGGCGGGATCGGGGGGAGGTGATCTGGGTGGACTCCGAGGAGGAGGCAGTGGCGGTGGCGGACGAGTACGCGCCGGAGCACCTGGAGGTCCAGACCAGGAACCCCTCGTGGTATCTGGAGCGGCTGCGGAACTACGGTACCCTCTTTCTGGGCGAGGAGTCCACGGTGGTCTATTCCGACAAGGCCATCGGGACCAACCACATCCTGCCCACGGGCCGGGCGGCCCGGTTCACGGGGGGGCTTTGGGTGGGGAAGTTCCTGAAAACGGTGACTTACCAGCGCCTGAGCCGGGAGGGGAGCGTGGAGGTGGCCCGGCGGGCCGCGAGCATCTCGGAGGCGGAGGGGATGATGGCCCACGCGTACACGGCCCGGTTGAGGATGGAGCGGTACGGGAGGTCCGTTTCCTGAGACGAGGGGGGAGGGACACGGTGGACATCCGGTCGTTGCAGCATTGCAGCCTTGTGGTGCGGGACCTTGAGCGCTCCCGGTGGTTCTACGGGAAGGTCCTGGGACTGGAGGAGGTCCCACGGCCGTCCACGTTCACCTTCCGGGGCGCCTGGTTCCGGCGGCAAAACGCGGAGGTGCACCTGATCTTGGCGGAGGACACCACGGCCCCGCCCGGCTTTCCGGAGGCGGGAAGCGCGAAGCGCACGGGCCTTGCCACCCACTTCGCCTTCGAGGTCGCGGACCTCGAGGCGGCCCGGGAGGAGCTCCTCCGGGCCGGGATTCCCATCCTGGGAGGTCCCATGCCGCGGGGCGATGGGGTGATGCAGCTCTACATCCAGGACCCGGACGGGTACCTGATCGAGCTCTTCCAGCGGACCCCTGAGGGAACAGGAGGGCCGGAGCGGGGAGCGGTCAGGGAGTGAAGGACCGTGCTCCGAAGGCCACTCCGGGTCGTGATCGCGGGCGGATCCCTCGGCGGTCTGAATGCGGGGTTGTGGCTTCGCTCCGTCGGCTGTGAGGTCACCATTTACGAGCGGTCCTCGCACCTCCTGGAGGGCCGGGGGGTGGGAATCGTCCTGCATCCGGCCACCGTCCGGTACCTGATGGACCACGGGATGAGACTTTCTTCGTTGGCGGCCGCGGTCCGGAAGCTGCGGTACCTGGATCGCGGCGGTGCGGTGGCCCACGAGGCGCCCTGCCGCTACTGGTTCGCCTCGTACTCCTCCCTGTACCGCGCCTACCTGGGATTCTTCGGGCGGGAGGGGTACCGCTTGGGGTGCGAGGTCTGCGCCCAGGAAGAACAGGAAGCGGGGGTCAGGATCCGGCTCGCGGACGGGACCGAGAAAACCGCGGATCTCCTCGTGTGGGCGGACGGCATCCGATCCACGGGCCGTGAATGGATCGCCCCGGGAGTTTCCTTAGAGTACGCGGGATACCTGGCCTGGCGGGGGACGGTGGGCAGGCAAGAGATCTCCCCGAGCACCTTCGCGTGGCTTTCGGAGTCCATCACGTACTTCCTCCTGCAGCCCGGTCATGCCCTGGCTTACCCCATCGTGCAGCCGGACGAGGGAGGGGGAGGGGGAAGCCGGATCAACTGGGTGTGGTACTGGAACGTGGATCCCACGCACCTGGACGCCTTCATGACGGATCGGGAGGGGGTCCGGCAGCCCGTCTCGGTTCCCCCGGGGAGCGTTCGGGAGGATCTGGTCCATCGGCTGCGGGAACGGGCCCGGGACGAACTTCCCCCGCAGCTGGCGGAGGTGGTCGTCAGTACCCCCCGTCCCTTCCTCCAGCTGATCGGGGATGTGGAGATCCACCGGATGGCTTCCCGGCGGACGTGTCTGGTGGGGGATGCGGCCTTCGTGGCCCGGCCCCACATCGCGGCAGGCACTGCGAAGGCGGCAGAGGATGCGTGGCAGCTCAGCCAGGCCCTGGTCCGGTGCGGAGGAGACGTGGAGGCGGCTTTGCGGCTTTGGGAACCCCGGCAGCGGGAACTGGGCGCTCTGGTGGTGGCCCGGGCGCGGGAGGTGGGCCGACGGATGCAGGTGGAGGGGACCTGGCCCGTGGGGGCTCCCCTGCCCTACGGTCTGTACAGGCCTGGGGACAGCGAGTTCGAAGAAAGCGGGGAGGGCGAGGCCGGAGAGGAGAGGGGAGCATGAGCGCGTGGCGGTTCTCCCCGGTGACCCGGCTGGTGGGGCTGGTGTTCGGGAGCCCGGACCCTTCTCGGCAGGTGCGGTTCTACCGCACGGTGCTGGGCCTGGGCGCCCTCGGGCCGGATCGGGTGGCGGCAGGTCCTGAACCCTGCTTTCTGGAGTTCCGGCCTGCTCCGGAGCCAGCCCTCCTGTGGACGGTGTACGAGGTGGAGGATTTGCGGGAGGCCCGGGACCGCCTGGAGATGGCAGGTGTTCCCTACGAGGAGACCCCGGAGGGGCTGGCGGTGGAGGACGTGGAGGGACGTCGCCTGCTGCTCCAGGCCGTCCGGGGTGTTCCGGATCCGGCTCCCCTGGCCTACCCGGGACCCTATCTTCAGCACGTGACCTACACCACCCGGGATCCCGTGGCGGTGGCGGAGTGGTACGAGCGGGCCTTGGGCTTCCGGGTGTCGGACTGGCAAGCCCGCAACTTCGTGTGGCTCCGCTGTGGTCCCCCCCACCACGTGATGGCCGCGGTCCGCGGTCCGGACGTGGGCCTGGACCACTATGCCTTCGAGGTGGCCAGCTGGGAGGACATGAAGCGGTGGGCGGATCACCTCGCGACCCGCGGGATCCCCCTCATCTGGGGTCCCGGCCGCCACGGGCCCGGCAACAACCTCTTCCTGTTCTTCCAGGACCCGGACCGGAACCGGGTGGAGTTCTCCGCGGAGCTGGAGCGGTTCTACGACGACCGGGCCCACTACCCGCCCCGGGAGTGGCCGGACAGCCGGTGGGCGGCCAATCAGTGGGGACCCCAACCGGACTGGCGGAGACTGGAGGAAGATCCCTAGGCGCGTCCGGAGCGTGACGTGGGGTGTAGACCGAACGTGGTAAGCTGACAAAAGTACGCAGAGGAACGGTGGATGGATGCGCCCACCTTCCGTCGGATCATGGGGGAGTTCGCCACGGGGGTGACGGTGCTGGCCGCGAGGGCAGGGGAAGTACTCCACGGCATGACCGCCAACGCCTTCACCTCCGTCTCCCTGCACCCTCCCCTTGTGCTCGTGTGCGTGGC
>JAVKGW010000014.1 GCA_031460175.1 Armatimonadota bacterium
GGGATCCCGAACGTGAAACGTGGGAACCCGAGGGTAATGTCGATGCCCACCGTGGCCAGGAGGAGCCCCAGCGTGACGGAGGCCGCGCCCTTGGCCGGAGATGCGGAAGCGACGAACGCGGTACTGCTGAGTCCCAGGACGGCCAGCCAGAAGTACTCGTAACTGCTGAACCCCAGGGCAAACTCTGCGAGGACGGGAGCGCCCACCATGAGGGCTACCGCTCCCAGGAGTCCACCGAAGCTCGAAGCGAGGACGTCCACTCCCAGTACCAACCGGCCCTGGCCCTGTCGCGTCAGAGCGTAGGAGTCGCTCACGTAAGCGGCCGACGCAGGCGTGCCGGGCATCCGGACCAGTGCAGCGGGGATGTCGCCGGCGAAGATCCCCATGGCCTGGAGGGTGACGATAGCCGCGAGGGCGGAGACCGGGTCCAAAAACATGGCGAAGGGGACAAACAGTGCGACCGCCATGGTGACAGTGAGCCCGGGAATCGCGCCGACGAACAGTCCGTACAGCGCCGCAACCAGGATCACGGCCAGAACCTGGGGCTGAAACAGCAGGAGGAGGGCACGGGCCACAGCGTCCATGGCGGCCATCAACTCAGCAGGCCGGGGGGCAGGGGCACCCGCAGGAGCCGGCCGAAGAGCAGGTACAGGCCCACCGCGAGCCCGAAGGCGACAGGAACTGCCCGAGCGAGGCTGACACCAAGCCTGGCCATGAGTAAGGTCAGTAGGATGCCCACCGTGGGGACGAACCCGAGCCGGTTCACGACGGCGATGTAGACCACCACCGCCACCACCGCCTCTGCCGCGTGGAGGAGTCCCCTGCGCTCGTACCCGCGGCCTGCCTCCGCAGTCGGGCCCCGGGCGCCCCACACGACCGCGATCCCGCAGGCCACCAGCAGCAGCCCCAGAATCTGGGGGAACAGCCCGGGGCCCGGATAGCCTCCGGCAAGGCGGGGAAACGCAGAGCCCGCGGCCGCCGCGTAAACACCCGCCGCCGCCAGCACCACTCCCGCGGCCGCCTCCCCTAACCGCACCGCGCGACGCACCTGCCGGGCCGCACCGAGGTGCCTGGAACGCCCCGTGCTTCTGCCGCCACCTGTCCCCTCGTTCCTAGCGGGTGACGAACCCACCCTCCCTCAGGAGCTTGCCGTTCTTCACGTGTTCCTTGGCCAAAAACCTCGAGAACTCCTGGGAGTTCTTGTAGTCGAACCAGAACCCGCTGGTCCGGATGAACTCGGCGAACTCCGGCGAGCGCACCGCCCGGCCTACTGCGGCGTCCAGCGCCGCAGCCACGGAGTCGGGAATCCCTTTGGGGGCCGCGAGCCCTGCCCATCCTCCGATCTCGAAGTCCACGCCGAGTTCCTTCAAGGTGGGTACGTTCGGCAGGGGCGGCCACCGCCGGTCGGCCATCACCGCCAGGACCCGGGCCCGGCCTGCCTGCACGAGGGGCAGAGCCTCCGCGGGGCTGCAGGTGCAGATGTCCACACCGCCCGCGACCAGCTCCTGCAGCGCTGCCGCCGCGCCGGCGCTGGGCACCCACTTGACGTGGTCAGGGGTCAGCCCCGCGGCCAGCAGCCAACCGACCCGGGCCAAGTCCCAGATGCCGCCGGCGGCAGTCCCGGAGGCCTTCAAGCGCCCCGGATTCGCCCGCACGTACGCCACGAGCTCCCGGTACGTCTTCCAGGGCGCGTCAGCCCGGACGGTGATGCCCGCCCGGTTGTTGATGAGCAGCGCGATGGGCCTGTAGTCGGCAAAAGTGAGGTGCGTCAGGCCCAGCCAGCTCATCATCGTGATCTCGATGGTGATCATGCCCAACGTGTGGCCGTCCGCCTCCGCGGTGGCCGTGGCCATGTGGCCCACCACGCCACCTCCCCCAGTGCGGTTTACGACACCTACCGGGTAGCGGAATTCCTTCTCCAGGACCACCGCGAGGGCTCGGGCCGTCCGGTCGGTTCCCCCGCCCGGAGACCATGGGACGATGATGGTGAGCGGCTTCGTAGGATACGCCACCGCCACCCCCGTCGTCACCCACCCGATCGCGACCGCGACGACCAGCACGCGCAGCCAGCCTTCCGCCTGCACCTTTCTCACCGGCCATCACCTCCGTTATTGTGGTAACGTTCTCTTGACTCCCGCAATGTGGCCCTTGATGTGTCCGAGCCCTCACGATGGTCCCAGCACGAGCCGGGGCAAGAAGAGCACCAGGTCAGGCCATACGGTGATCAGAAGGAGAACGACGACCAGCGGGACCAGGAACGGTGCGGTCGAGCGCACCACCGCTTCGAAGGGCAGCTCCGCTACCCGGGAGACCACGAACAGCACGATCCCAACCGGTGGGGTGAGCGTCCCGACCATGAGGTTCAGGACCATCACCACCCCGAAGTGCACCGGGTCGATCCCTAGCAACTTCGCGGCCGGGAGCAGGACCGGGGTCAGGATGATGATGGCCGCAAGAGCCTCAAGGAAGCAGCCCACCAGCAACAGGAAGAGGTTGACCGCCAGCAGGAACGCGAGGGGGCTCGGGGATAGGCTGACCAGCCAGGCGGCCAGGTGCTGCGGGACCTGGGCCCGGGCCAGTACGAAGGCGAACAGGGAGGAGGTCATCACGAGGATCAGGATGACCCCGTTGGCCTCCACCGTGTCCAGGAACAGCCGGGGAAGATCCCGCACCCTCAGCTCCCGGTGGATCACCAGGCCTAGGAGCAACGCGTATGCGGCGGCCACAGCACCGGCTTCCGTAGGGGTGAACGCGCCGCTCAGCATGCCGCCGAGCAGGATGGCGGGCGTTGCGAGGGAGGGAAGCGCTGCCCACGTGCGGGCCGCCACGGTACGCACCGTCAACAGGGGGTGGCGCGGGTAGCCGCGGCGCCGGCTGACCCACGCAAGCTGCACCATGAGGGCTCCCGCCATCAGCAACCCCGGCACCACGCCGCCCAGAAACAGCCGGCCGATGGACGCGTCCGCGGTGACCGCGTACACCAGCATGGGCACGCTCGGCGGGATGATGGGGCCGATGGTGGCGCTGGCCGCAGTGACCGCGGCTGCAAAGTCCCGCTCGTACCCTTCGTCCGTCATCGCCTTGATCTCGATGGCGCCGAGCCCGACCGCGTCTGCCACCGCAGACCCGGACATCCCCGCGAAGATCACGCTGCCGACCACGTTCACGTGCGCGAGTCCGCCCCTGAGCCAGCCCACCAGGCACTCCGCGAACTTGTAGATCCGGTCGGTCACCCCGGAGGTGTTCATCAGCATGCCCGCCAGCATGAAGAAGGGGGCCGCGAGGAGGGTGAAGGAGTTGGCCGCAGCCGTGACCCGCTGGGGAACCGCCAGGAGCACATCCCCCTGGGCCCACAGGTAAAGAGTTGAGGCAAGCCCCAGGGTGACGAACAGCGGGAGTCCGAGGGCGACCAGCAGAAGCCAGACGACGAAGAAGATCCCCGCGCTCACCGGTCCCTGGCCTCCGTACCATGCCTGCGCAACGCGTCCCACGCGTACAGAAAAACGAGGGCGCTTGAGAGCACCGCGGCCGCGTAGATGACCGACCACGGTAAGGGAAAGGTAATGGCCAAGGTGCTGTGGGACAGCCAGGCGAGCTTGGTGCCCTGCACCACCAGCACACCTGAGAAGGCCGCCGTGCCCAGCAACCCGAGCCGGTACACCCACGCGCGGGCGGGAAGCGGCAAGCGATCCGCCAGGGCCCCGATCCGGACGTGTGTGCCACGCCGGAAGGCCGAGGCGGCCCCCAGGTAGCAGGTCCAGATGTACAGGTAGCGGGCCGCCTCCTCCGTCCACACGAGCGGCCGGCCGAGGCCGTAACGGAACAGCACCTGCGCGAGGATCACCACAAAGATGGCGAACAGCAACACGGCCCCGAGCCACGAGGCGGCGCGGTGGACGACCTCCGCCGCCGGCACGGAACGGATCCGGCGGGAAGGCATCCATCGGACCGGACTCGGCCGCGTCAACTTCAGCGGGTGTTCACGATCCGCTGGAACAGTCCTGGACCCCACTGTGCCTCGAACTGCTTCGGCAGGCTCTCCAGAACCGGCCGCCGGAAGGAGTCCACGTCCGGCTGGATGACCTCCATGCCCAGCTGGCGGAACTTGTCTAGCAGCGTGCGCTCCCGATTCAGGATCTCCTGGTTGTGCCACGCCACGGCTTCCTCGATGGCCTCTACGAGGGCGCGCTGGGCCGGCCGGCCCAAGGCCCGCCACGTGCGCTCGTTGATGAGGATGAGCCGGGGCGTGAGGATGTGGCCCGTGAGGACCACGTACTTCTGGACCTCGTACAGCTTTGCTGCGTCGATGGTCGGCAAGGGGTTCTCCTGGCCCTCCACCACGTTCTGGCGCAAGGCCAGGTACAGCTCCCCGAAGGGGATAGGGGTGGGCTTGGCGCCCCACGCGCGGGCCATGGCGACGAACACCTCATTCTCCGGTACCCGCAGCTTGAACTCGCGGAGGTCCGCTACCGTCCGTACGGGCTTCCGGGTGGTGGTCAAGTGGCGCACTCCATAGTAGGTGGCCGCGAGGATGCGGACCCCGCGCTTCTCGATGAAAGCCCGGGAGAGCTCCTCCGCGATGGGGCTCTTCATGACCGCGCGCAGGTGTGCCTCGTCACGCCACGCGTAGGGGGCCTCAAGGGCTCCCAGGGGAGGGAAGAACTGGCTGATGGCGGCTGCGCCCTCCGTGGTGAGCTGCTGGGTACCGACGATGACGTTCTCGATCTGGTCCCGGGTGGTGCCCAGCTGGCCCGCGGGGAAGACTTGGATCCGCACGTGCCCCTGAGTCCGCTGGGACACGCTCCGCGCGATGCGTTCGACCATTTGAACCGAAGGATGGTCTGGCGGGAGGACCTCGCCCCACCGCAGCACCATGACGGCGCCCGCGGGCACACCCCACAGGAGCCCCGTGAGCGCCAGGGCTATGCCGAATGCGCGCCGAACCATGTTCCCACCCCCGGGGAAAAATGTGAGAACGTTTGCATACTACCACGAGCGTCCGGGCTGTTCAAGGGGGTCCGGTGCCCCCTACGGACCCGGTGGGATTGAAAGCGTGGGGTCGCCGCGCGAGCCTGTGGGGTTGACGTGGGCCAAGCGCGCGCCGCAGGACTCGCGGACGACCAGACGGGGAGGGAGGACCACCAGGCGGGGCGGACGGAACGGATCCTGCAGGCGGCCCAGGAGGAGGGTGGCGGCAGTCTTGCCGAGGTCGAAGGTGGGCTGGGCTACCGCGGTTAGAGGCGGTGTCAGGATGGGCGCCCAGTCCATGTCGTCGAACCCCACCACGGCGATGTCGTCCGGGATCCGGACCCCCGCCTGCTTGAACCACAGGAGCGCACCGATGGTCATCAGGTTGTTCGCCACGAACACCGCGGTCGGGCGTGGCGAACTCTCGAAGAGCCGGGCGGCCAGGCGGTACCCGCTGTCGACTTTGAAGGTCCCCTCCAGGAGCCAGGACTCGACCAGCGGGAGCCCGAGCCGCCGCAGGGCGTCGCGGAAGGCGCGCGTACGCTCCCGACCGGTGTACAGACGGCCGGGCCCCCCGATGAGGGCGATGCGTCGGTGGCCCAGCCGCACCAAGTGCTCGACCGCCGCGAACACCCCCGCCCGGTTGTCCACCACGACCGCGTCGGTGGCGAGCCCCCGCACCCGGCGATCCACTTGCACCACCGGGATCCCCGCGGCCAGCAGGCCCGCCAGGGCGCCAGGGGACTCGCCGGAGGGCGAGACGATGATCCCGTCCACCCGTTTCTGGCGGAGCATGCTCACGTACATGGCCTCCTTCCGGGGGTCCTCGTCTGCGTTGCACAGGAGGATCCCGTAGCCGTAGGGGAGGGCCACGTCTTCGACGCCGCGGACCACCGCGGCGAAGAAGGGGTTGGAGCTGTCCGACACCACAACCCCGAGGGTGTGGGTCCGCCCCTTGATCATGCTCCGCGCCACGGCGTTCGGGTGGTAGTCCAGGGCGCGGGCCGCCCGGAGCACCCGCTCGCGGGTGGCGGGGCTCACGTACCCGTAGCCCCCCAGGGCCCGGGCCGCCGTGGACACCGACACCCGCGCCCGGCGGGCGACGTCGCGGAGGGTAACGGCACCCTTCCTCACATCCACGGAAATTCGCGGGGGTCCCGTCGAGTCCTTTCGGGCCCTCTGGGAAGAGGAATTCGGTTCCAGGCGACGAAAGCCGACTTGTGGAAACGTTGTCACAAGGAGGTACGGGATGGCAGCCCCCAGGGTGGGTATCCTGAGCTTTTCCGACGGGCGGGAACACGTCCACCGCGAGGTGGCAGGGATCGTGGAGGGGTTCCAGGAGCGCCTGGCGAACCGGCTGCGGGCGGCCGGGTGGACCGTCGTCACGGGCCGCGAGGTGGTGTGGACGGTGGACCTCGCCCGCAGCGAGGCCCGCTACCTGGCCGCCCAGGGGGTGGAGGCCACCGTGTTCAACTACGCGGTGTGGGCCTGGCCCCACTTCTCGGCGGTGGCGGCCAACTTCGCGCCGGCCCCCATCCTCCTGTTCTCCAACGTCAACCCTCAGTACCCGGGGCTGGTGGCCATGCTGGCGGCCGCCGGCAGCCTGGACCAGGTCGGCGTTTTCTGCGGCCGGGTGTCGGGGGACGTGGGCGACGAGGCCGTGTTCCGGAAGGTGATGGCCTTTCTGCGGGCTGCGGCGGTGAAGAACCGGCTCCGGGGGGAGGTGTACGGCCTCATCGGCGGTCGGTCCATGGGCATGTACACCGCGGTCCCGGCCCTGGACCAGTGGCGCCGCGACTTCGGCGTCGATATCGAGCACATCGACCAGTTCGAGATCGTCCGCCGCGCGGAGCGCATCCCGGACAGCCGGGTGGAGGAAGGGGTCCGGTGGTGGGAACGGCACGGCGCCACCATCCACTACGACGGCCGAAAACTGACCCCGGAGCTCCTGCGCCGCCAGCTCAAGGCCTACCTGGCGGTACGCGAGCTGGTGGACGAGTGGCGGCTGGATTTCTGTGGGATCAAGGGCCAGCCGGAGCTCACGAACCACTTCGCCACCATGGACGTACCGGAGGCGTTGCTGAACGACCCTTACGACTGGGAGGGGCCCCACGAGCCCATCGTGTGCGCCACTGAAGCGGACAGCGACGGAGCCCTGACCATGGAGGTGCTCAAGCACCTCAGCGGGACGCCCGTGCTGTTTGCCGACGTGCGGCACTACGACGCGGCGGACGACGTGTGGGACCTGTGCAACTCGGGACAGCACGCCACGTACTTCGCGGCCCGGTCCTTCGACCCCGCGGACAACCTGCCTCGGGTGCACCTGTACCCGGCCATCCTGTACTTCCCCGCGGGCGGAGCCTCCGTCATGCACGTGGCGGCTCCCGGTCCGGTGACCCTCGCCCGTCTGGCCCGCCGCAACGGGCGGTACTGGATGGCCATCGTGCCGGGGGAGTTCGTGGAGTTCCCCGCGGAGGTGACGGAACGGAAGGTCAGGGCTACCACCCCCGAGTGGCCGCACGCGTTCGCACGGTTCCGGGTCCAACCGGACGTGTTCCTGTCGGAGTACGACTCCAACCACATCCACGGGGTGTACGGCGACTGGGTCGCGGAGCTCGTGTGGTTCTGCCGGATGTGCGGGATTGAGGCGCGGGTGTTCGACGGCCGGGTCCGGTCGTCGGAAGAGGTGCAGGTCGGAGCAGGGTAGGCGATGGAGCCGCTGACGATCGGGCTGGACTTCGGGACCGAGTCCGCCCGCGGCGTGTTGGTCCGGTGTTCCGACGGAGCGGTGGTGGCCACTGCCACCTTCGCCTACCCACACGGCGTCCTGGACCGAACCCTTCCGGGCACGGGTGCGGAACTACCTCCCGAGTGGGCGCTGCAGCACCCCCAGGACTGGCTGGAGGCGCTGGAAACGCTCCTGCGGGCGCTGGCAGCCCCCGACGTGGTCGGGATCGGAGTGGACTTCACCTCCTGCACGGTGCTGCCCACGGACCCCGACGGGGTGCCCTTGTGCTCCATGCCTGAGTACCGGGCGGAGCCCCACGCCTGGCCCAAGCTGTGGAAGCACCACGCGGCGCAGGCGTACGCAGACCGCATCAACGCTGCCGCCGCTCGGCCTGAGGCGGGCTTCCTCCGCTGGTACGGCGGTAAGACCTCCAGCGAGTGGCTGTGGGCCAAGGGCTGGGAGGTGCTCGCGGAAGCGGCCTGGGTCATGCGGGGGGCAGCCCGCTGGATCGAGGCGGGGGACTGGGTCGTGTGGCAGCTGGTGGGGCGGGAAGTCCGCAGCGCCTGCCAGGCAGGGTACAAGGCGCACTGGCAGAAAGGGGAAGGTTATCCGCCCGCGAGCTTTTGGGCTGCCCTGGATCCGGAGCTCCCCACGCTCCTGGACCGCCTCAGCCCCCCTCAGCCGCTGGGGACCGCAGCAGGACGCCTGACCGAGGAGTGGGCACGGCGAACGGGTCTGCGGCCGGACACCCGGGTGGCCGTGGCCGTGATCGACGCGCACGCCGCCGTACCCGGCGTAGGCGTGCGCGAGCCGGGCCGTCTGGTGGCCATCCTCGGAACGTCCGCGTGCCACCTAATGCTGAGCCCCCGCCGCCGGGAGGTGCGCGGGATCGCCGGCGTGGTGGAGGACGGGATCCTGCCCGGGTGGTTCGGCTACGAAGCCGGCCAGGCCTCTGTGGGCGACATCTTCCAGTGGTTCGTCCGCACGAGCGTGCCCGCCTCGTGGGGGGCCACGGAGGCGGAGGTGTTCGCGGCGCTGGAAACGCAAGCGGCGCAGTTGCGGCCTGGCGAAAGCGGCCTCCTCGCCTTGGACTGGTGGAACGGGTGCCGTACGCCGCTGGTCGACGCGGACCTGTCGGGTCTGGTGGTGGGCCTCACCCTGCGTACCGAGCCGCCGGAGGTGTACCGGGCCCTGCTGGAAGCCAGCGCCTTCGGCACCCGCCGGGTGGTGGAGACCTTCGAAGCCGGAGGTGTCGAGATCCGGGAGGTGGTGGCGTGTGGAGGGCTGGCGGAGCGCAACGCCCTCCTTCTTCAGATCCTCGCAGACGTGCTGGGCCGCGAGGTGGTGGCTTCCGAGGTCCGCCACGCCTCGGCGGTCGGCGCGGCCATCTACGCCGCGGCAGCCGCCGGGGTGTACGGCTCGGTGGAGGAGGCGGTAGCGCGCATGGGGGCCCGGGGCGGGACACGCTACCTCCCGGACCCGTCGGCACACCGGGTCTACGGTGCCCTGTATACGGACTACGTCGAACTGGCGCGCCACTTCGGGGAGGGAGGGACCGACCTCATGAAACGGCTCCGAGCACGCCGGGGGGCTTCTCGTCGTGCCGAGCCGGAGACTCGAGAAGGGAGGTGACCTAGGGATGGAGGTTGGAGTCAGCCGTCGGGAGTTCCTGAGGATGGCGGTGGGGGCTGCGCTATCCGCCTGTGCGGGGTTCGGCCGACCCGCTTGGGCGCAGAAGCGGCCTGTGGTCCTGGACTTTTACACGCTGTTCCATAGCGGCGACGCCGCGGCGATGGAGATGATCGTGCGGAAGTTCAACGCGGAGCACCGGGACGTCCAGATCAACCTGCTACAGGGCCAGTGGGCGGAGTACTACGCACAGCTCTTCGCCGCCGTGGGGGCCGGGAACGCGCCCCACATCGGCATCTGCCACACGAGCCGGGTGATGGACGTCTACCGGGCCCTGACGCCGCTGGAGGAGTCTCGGGCGGGCAACCTGCTGGAGATGGCCCGGATCCGTGGCTCCGAGTACACGCGGAGTGTGTGGGACGCGGGCGTTTACCAGGGGAAGCGGTACCTGGTCCCCCTGGACTCCCACATGTGGGGGCTGTGGTACAACAAAGATCTGTTCCGGCAGGCAGGCTTGGATCCCGATCGGCCGCCCGAAACCCGGGAGGAGTTCGAGCGGGCATGCGAGGCCATCCGCAGCCGGACCGGGCGCATGGCCTTCCACCCGTGCGAGGACGCGCTGCCCCGGAAGGTCCGGCGGGCGTGGGAGATCCTCTTCTGGGGGCAGGGGGGCGAGTTGCTGACGCCCGACGGCCGGCGGGCGGCGTTCAACGACGAGCGGGGGCTGCGGGCCCTGGACTACCTGGTCGCCCTCAGCCGGCGCGGCTGGCACCAGCCGGGCACGGACGGGTTCAAGCTGTTCGCGGCGGGTCAGGTCGGAATGCTTTTGGCGGGGAACTGGTACCTGCCCACCGCGAAGGGCAGCGGGGTCAACTTCGGATTCCACTACGTGCCGAAGTTCTTCGACCGTCCGGTGACCTGGGGGGACAGCCACAACCTGGTGATCCCGCGCCAGCGGCCGGAGCGCACGAGCAACGAGGTCCTGGTGGAAGCGATCCGCACGATCAAGTGGATCAACGAGAACTCGCACCTGTGGGGCATCCACGGCGGTCACATCCCTGCTTACCTGCCCGCACAGCGGTCCCGGGAATTGCTGGAGTCCGACTCCTGGAGGCTCGCCTTGCGGAAATTCTCCGAGATGGCCAACCGAGGGTGGGTGCACTACCCGGTGATCCACCCGAAGGCGCCGCAGATCCATGCGGCCATCGAGCCGGCGGTGCAGGAGGCCTACAACCTGCGGATGTCTCCCCGTGAGGCCCTGGCTCGGGCAGAGGCGGAAGTGAACCGTGTCCTGGCGAGCTAGGACGGTGTGGGACCGGGTACGGGCCGGGGCCCCTGCGGAGGCCTCGGCCCGCGTACCCTCCCGAGGCCTCCGTCGGTTGCTCCGGGCGGGAGAGGTGGTGCTGTTCCTGGCGCCGTTTGCAGCTTTCTGGCTGCTGTTCCGCCTGGGTCCCGTACTGTACGGCGTCGGCATCAGCCTCTACCGATGGGACCCGCTCGGCGACGTCCAGTTCGTGGGGGTGAGCAACTACCTGAGGCTTGCGGCGGACCGTCGGTTCTGGAACGCCCTGCGGAACACCCTCGCCTTCGCCGCCCTGACCGTGCCCGGGATCCTGGCATTGGGCGTCGGGCTGGCGCTGACGCTGTTTACGTACCGGGGCCGCCCCGCGACGCGGTGGGTGGAAGCGGCCTTCTTCTTCCCGTATCTTCTCAACGTGTCCGTGGTCGGTCTGGTCTGGCGGTGGCTGCTGGATCCGGACTTCGGGGCAGTGCTCCTGGCCCTGCGGAGCCTGGGCCTACGGCCGCCCGTCTTTCTCAATGAGCCGGCCTGGGCCCTGCCGTCCATCGCGTTCGCCACCGCGTGGTGGCTGGCCGGGTACCGCATGGTCATCTTCCGGGCTGCCCTGGAGGACATCCCGGAGGAGATCTTCGACGCGGCGAAGGTGGACGGTGCTACGGGATGGCGCCTCCTTCGATCGGTGCTGCTCCCGCTCCTGAAACCAGCAGCGCTGTTCGCCTTGGTCCTGACGGGGATCTCCGGGTTCATCGTGTTCGGCCAGGTCCTCATCATGACTGCGGGAGGACCGGGCCGGGCGTCCGAGGTCTTGGCCCTGTACCTGTACCGGTTTGGCTTTGAGTACCTGGAGATGGGGCAGGCCGCCGCGGTGGGGGTCGTGATCTTTGCCCTGATCCTCTCCCTCACGCTGCTGTCCTTCCGGTGGCTGGGATACGGGAGCGCGGGGTGAACGTTCGGGGCTTGGCACGGGCAGGGATCGTCCTGGCGGCGTTGGCGGCGATGCTGTGGCTGGCGCCCGTCTTGTGGATGTTCGCGACGGCGGTGAAACCGACACCTCACATCTTCGCGCTTCCCCCCGTGTGGGTCCCGTCCGTCGTGGTGTGGGACCACTTGAGCGGGGTGCTCACCAAATGGCCGTTCCTCCGGTGGGTATGGAACAGCGGGGTGGTCGCCACCGCCACCACGGTCCTGTCGACCGTCGTCTCCGTGCCAGCGGCCTTCGCCTTCTCCCGGCTCCAGTGGCGGGGCCGGGACGCCGTCTTCCTGATTTTTCTTTCCTCCATGCTCATCCCCCTGGAGGTGAACGTCATCCCCCTCTACTTCCTCATGAACCGACTGCAGTTGCTGAACACGTACCCCGGAGTGTTCCTGCCCATCGTGGGGATGCCGGTCGGAGTCTTTTTGCTCCGTCAGTTTTTCCTGAACATTCCGCAGGAGCTGGACGACGCCGCCCGGGTGGACGGGGCCGGCAGCTGGCGGATCCTGCTCTCGGTCATCTTGCCGCTCAGCGGGCCTGCCCTCGCGGCTCTCGCCATCTACATGTTCGTATTCTCTTGGAACGAGTTTTTCTGGTCCATGATCGCGCTCTCGTCGCCTCGGATGTTCACGCTCCCGATCGGGTTGCGCGCCCTGCAGGGGGCGTACGACATCGACTACGGGGTCCTCATGGCCGGGGCTTCCCTCGCCACGGTGCCGGCGGTGTTGGTTTTCTTGCTGCTGCAGCGGCACATCATCCGCGGGGTTACGTTGACCGCGTTCCGTTAAGGAAAGGAGGTCCGGTCACGGGGTGACGGCTGCGTCCAGAAGCGGCGGACTGCTCTGCGGAGGGCGGCCGTGCGGGTGTTGAGTCGTCTGGAGGTGACGAACCCGCTTCCCACCGCCTTTTGCCACGGAGCCACCCTCCTACCAGTCGGGGACCGGCTCCTGGCGGCGTGGTTCGGAGGCACGCGGGAGGGTGAGCCTGACGCCTCCGTCTACCTCGCGCGCCTGGAGCCGCAGCGGGGCGTGTGGTCCGCCCCGGAGCTGGTGGCGCCTGCAGACGGGCAACCGTGCGGGAACCCCGTGCTGTTCGAGGGCCACGCGGGGGTTCTGTGGCTCGTGTACTTCCGCGTGGACGGCCGGTGGTGCGTGGATGGCCGACCGCACGCCCGGGTGTCCTTCGACGGAGGACACACGTGGTCCCCGGAGGTCCGACTGTTGGACCGCCCGGGGGTCCTGACGAAGAACAAGCCGATCCGCGTCGGGGAAGAGCTGCTCCTTCCCGTTTACGACGAACGCGCGTGGACCGTAGGTGTGGCGAGGCTACGCGGTCCAGAACATCACATGGACTGGGAGTTTGACGAGCTCACGGTGGGTGCCGGCACTGGGGTGCCGATGATTCAAGGGACTTTGGTCGAGGTGGGCTCCGGCGAGCTGCTGATGCTGATGCGGACCAAGGAGGGGCGGATCTGGGGTTGCCGCAGTAGGGACGCTGGCCGGACTTGGTCGGATCCCGCGCCTACCTCACTGCCGAACCCCAACGCTGGGGTGGACGCCGTCCGGCTGCCTGACGGGCGGCTCTGGTTGGTGTACAACCATACTGACCGCGGCCGAGACCCCATGGTATGGGAATGGCGGTACCCTCTGTCGCTGGCGGAGAGCCGGGACGGCGGTGCGACCTGGACCCGGGTGTGGGACCTGGAGGCCGGCCCTGGCGAGTACTCGTACCCGGCCGTGGTCGTGGACTCGCAGGGCAGGGTGCACGTCGCCTACACGGCCCTGCGGCAGGCCATCCGCCACGTCGTCCTGGACCCGTAGGGAAATCCGGGCCAGCCCGTCTTGGGAGGAAAGGGCCCCATGTGACGCGTCTTCATCCGAAGCCGTAGCTTGATCTTGGTCTGGATTCCGTCGGTATACGCGCTGGTTGCGCGGTGGCGGTGGCAGGTAAGCCGCTCGGCATAGTCAGCGTGCTGGAGGATAGGAGGAGGCGGCCTCCAGCAGGCGTGGGCACGGCCGGGGCCGGGGGCAGTAGAAGGCCCGCAGCCGCTCTCTGGCCCAGTAGCAGTGTGGCCGTGTGAGTATGGCCGGCAGGCGGGAGGTACCCTCGAAAAGTGTGGAAAAGCGAGGGCGGTGTACCCTCCTCCTAGAGGAAAAACCTGGGCTGGAAGGCCCGGAAAGGAGGAGAGCCACCGCTCAAGTCCAGCGGACCACGTCAAGGAGCCTGACGTCAAGCCCCACCTGGGAGGGGCTGCACCCATGAACCCCGGGAGGCGATCCAGAAGCTGCTCCAGGCGGCTCTGGAGGCAGAGGT
>JAVKGW010000015.1 GCA_031460175.1 Armatimonadota bacterium
ACCGCCCACACGGTGGGCCATGCCCGCACCGAAGGGGTGGCTCACACCACCGGGAGCTCCACCACCACGACCACCTCGGTGACCCATGTCCCCCAGGTGGTCTCCACTGCGCAATCGACGTCCTGGTCAATTGGGAACGCGGCCTCCTCGGCCACCACGACCGGGGCCAGCGTCACCAAGGGCGAAAGCAGCGCCCTCACCCTGCATCAAGGCGTGGCCCACTCCGGTTCCACCACGACCGGCTTTTCGGAGGCCCACACCTTCGGCGCCAGCGGCGGCGGGAAGGTGGGAGTGGATCTGGGGCTGGACGCGGGGACCCACGTCTCAATCGGCGGGAGCCGCACCACGGGGACCAGCCAGGCCCAGACCATCGGGAGGACGGATACGGGAGGCTGGGCCAGCACCCGGGCTAATTCCGTGGCGACGACCGGCATCTCCGCCACCACCACCGGCACCTCCAGCTTCTCCTCCCACGGCGGGGGGACGGTGGTTTCGGTGACGCCGGCCCACGACATCGTCTCGACGTCCACTTCTGTTTCGTCCTTCTCGTCGGAGACCACGAGCCATGCGGTGACCCGCGGGACCGCCGACACGACCAGCCACGCCGAGACCCGTGGGACGGCGGACACGACCGGCGAGGCATGGGGGTCCTTCTCGGCGACCACCCACTCCTATTCCCACGGGCGCTCCTGGGCCGAGACGTGGGGGCGCGCGGATACCTACGGCGAGGCTACCACGACCTCCGAGAGCAGCGGGACGGCGGACACGGTGGGACGGACGGATGGCGTCGCCAGGGGGCAGCAGATGGGAGAAGGCACGGTGGGCGGCTGGTCCTTCGGGATGGTCCCCACCTGGAGCATCGGGCGCTCGTGGCAGACGGAAGAAGATGCCTTTGACCAGCTGGCCCGCCTCTACCGGCTGATCGAGGCCCAACTGGAGCGGGCCGCGGCGGAGGGGGCCTATCGCGGGAGCACCTTCATCCTCGTGCGGGACGAGATGGCCCTCCGGGCCGTCCAGGCGCTGGCCGTCTCCGCTTTCCACGGCCCGGATGTGCCCACGCCGGTGATCCCCGTTTCGGGGGGATGCGCCGACCGGCACGCACGGGTCTTTGAGCCCTGTCGCTGCCCCGACCCCATCGCGCATCCCTTAGGGGGATCGGCAATGGGATCCATCCTCACCTTCGAGCAGGCGGCGGCCTACGCCGCCCCCGGCCTTTTCGAGGAAGGGGCGGCCACGACGATGCAGGAGGCCCTGCCGCCCCTCGCCTTCTACCCGCCCGCGCAGGAAGGGATCTTCATCGGGCATCAATACAGCCCGGAGACCGGGGATCTGACGGATGTGCCGCTGCTCATCCCCCGCGACCGCTACTCCCACGCCGCCTTCGTGGCGGACACCCGTTTTGGGAAGAGCGTTGCCGCCGAACGCCTGGCCCTGGAATCCACGGTGGCCTGGCGGATGCGGACGATTGTCCTGGACTTTGGAGCTGGCTGGCGGAAGCTGTTGAATGCCCCCCAGCTGGTCAGCCATATCGACTTCTATTCCCTCTCTCCGGGCGGCCCTCGACCTCTGCGATGGAATCCGCTCCAAATCGGGAGGCGGATCCATCCCGAGACCCAATGGCGGGCCTTCTGCGACATCTTTTCCGCCATCTCCAGAATGGGGGTCCGCCGACAGGCGCCGGAGCTCCGGGAGGCCCTCCGACAGGTTTATCTCCGCGCCGGGGTTCTGGTGGACGACCCGGCGCTCCCGCCGGAGTGGGGGACGGTCCGACCGGAGGAGGCGGAGGTCATCCGCCGGGCGCGGGCGGAGCGGGGGCTACCCGAAGAGGACCGATCCGGATGGCGGCTGGCCGATCTGGAGCCCTTCGAGCGCCAGGCCTTGGCCGTCCATCGCTCGCGATGGGTGGGGCTTTCGGACCTCTACGCCGAGGTGGAGCGAAAGCTGGCAGGGGTGCCCACCAGGGACACCACGCTCCGGGGGGTGCTGGAGGGGATCCTGTATCGGCTGCACCCCCTGGTGCAGGGGGTCGCCGCGAGGCAATACGCCCCCGGCACCGACACGGTGGTCATCGAGGATCTGGCCCTGCCCTGGGGGATGGTGATCATCGAGGGCGGTGCGGATCTCGATGAATTCAGCAAGGCGTTCCTTCTGGGTTGGCTGGCGTGGATGCTCTGGCGCGATATGGTCGCCCGTCGCCAGGCGGAGGGGCAGCAGCTACAACCGATGCAGATCGTCTTCGAGGAGGCCAACAAGATATTCAACGGTCCGCAGGCCGCCGCGGACGAGGAGGGAGAAGGAAACTACACCGCCGAGCAGTTCGCGCTGATGTGGCGCGACTCGGCGAAATACCGATGCTACCTTCACGTGATCGCCCAATCGCCTTCGCTTCTGCCACGGGGGATCTTGAGCTCGTGCTCCCTGGTCTTTGTGGGGCAGCTGAAAGATCCCCAGGACGCCAAGATCGCCATGGCGATGCTGGAGCGGTCGGAGATTGGCTTCGTGGACGAGCCGTACCGGCGGCTGATCCGACGCTTGGGCGTCGGCCAGTTCCTTTGCCGGCTGGCTTATGGGGAGATGAGCCAGCTCGAGCCAATCCTGATCCGGCCGGCCATGATCCGATTGCAGGAGCCCACTGATGAAGAGATCCGTCGGATGTTCTCCTGACCTGATCCTTGAGGAGGAGCTTCGCGGGGAGATGGACCCGCCTCTCTCCCCAGAGGAGAGAAAGCTGATCTACGCGGAGGAGTCCCATGACCATGAAGAAGACACGCATGTTGCTGCTGGCCCTGGCGATCCTGCTGGCCGGGCTGGCTGGGTTGCTGGTGGCCTCCATGGCCGCGAATTTCTCTCAACGCGCCCCGGTCGTGGTGGCCAGGACCCGGCTTCTGGCCGGGACGGTACTCACCGAAGGGGACATTGAGGTGCGGGAGGTCCACCCGGCCAATGTCCCCCCCAACGCCCTCTCCTCCCCCCAGCAGGCGGTCGGCCGGCGGGTGATCGCTGAGCGGCTGCCCGGCGACATCCTCACCGCGGACGCCCTGGGGGAGGCGCAGACCTTCCGGCTGGAGAAGGACGAGGTGGCCATCGGGGTCTCGGTCGATCGCGTGACGGGCCTTTCGGGCCTCCTTCGCCCCGGCGATCGGGTCTCGGTGATCGGGGTGATCGCCTCTGCCCCAGCCAACTTGCCGCTGGCCGCCCCCGCGCCGCCGGCATCCCCGCCCGCGGAGGGGACGGCCTCCGCTCCCGCTCCCGAATCCCCGCTCCCCTACGCCCGTATCTATTTGCGCGGGCTCCGGGTGCTCTTCATCCACCACGAATTCGCCTACACTCCCCCGCGCCTGGCGCCCGCAGCGGCGGAGGGGGGATTGGTTCCGGTCTCCAGCGCCCCGGCGCGCCAGGCGGAGGGCGGGGTGGTCGTCCTGGCCGCCCCCGTCACCCCGCAACCCATCACCGTTTATTACGGATCCGAGTCCCAGACGCGCTTTCTCTCGCCCGCTGAGGTGGTGGCCTTGCTGAACGCGGTGGGGAAGATCCACCTCGCCCTGGATCCGATGGAGCGGTCCGATGTGGAAGCCTACGGAGTGCGGCTCTTCGAGCTGCTTCCGTCCCCTGTGCTGACCCAGACCCAGACGGCGGAACAGAAGGAGGGAGGTCCATGACGGAAGGCGCTCCGGTTTCGGTGATGATGGCAGCCCCCCGGCTCGACACGATCCTTCAGGGGATGTATCCGGCGCTCGCCGGGGACACCGGCCGCTTCCAGGTGGTGGGGTTGGCGACGGAGTGGGGGGATCTCAAGTCGAAGATCCAAGCGCTCAAGCCTGAGGCCCTGTTGATCCAGGCGGAGATCGCCCCCGGCCCGGATGAATTCATCGCCGGCCTCAAGGGGTTCCCGGGGGTGGCGGTGGTGGTGATGACGCCGTCCTCCGCCGCCGCCGAAGGGGTGGTCCGGAGCATCCCGTGCGTGCGCGATGTATTCGTGACCCAGGCCCCCAATTGGGTGGAGGTCGCCCAGCTGCTGTATCAGGCGGCCGTCTCGGAGCGAGCCATTAAGCTCCAGGCGGCGCCCCTGCCGGCCTTTGTGCAGGTCGGGGGTCCGATCGGACCCTCGGTTCCGGTGGGGCTTCGGATCTTCGCCTTCGTTTCCCGCAAGGGTGGCGTGGGGAAATCCACCCTGGCGGCCAATTTCGCCTACGCCTTAGCCCGTCGGGGGATCTCCACGCTGCTCATTGGCTTCGACCGACCGGACGACTTGGGGGTCCAATTCCATCTGCCCCCTTACCCCAATCAGGGGCTGTTCTTTGAGAACCCCACATTGGAGGCGCTGCGCGGGGGAATCCAGAAGAAGGATGCGTTAGACATCCTCCTGTGCGTGCCGGATGATCTGGCGGCGGACGCCATTGCGCGCCGGGATCCGGCCGATCGGGGATCCATCCGGTCGCTGGTGATGACGGCGGCGATGGGCGGCTGGGCGGCGCTGGTTCTGGATCTCCCGCCGGACCTCACGTCGGAGTGGGCCCTCCAGCCGCTCCTGGTGGCCAACACGGTTGTTCTGGTGGCCCGCCCCACCCTGGCCGACGCCAACAAGGTGATGCAGACCTACCAGCTCCTGACCCGGCGGCTGGCCGTCGAGCACGCCATCCCCCGCGAGAACATCTTCTTAGTGCTTAACATGACCACCAAGGAAGACAACATCTCCCCCGCGGCCTTCACGCGGATGATCGCTGAGACCTCCGGCGACAGCGCGCCGCCGGTCATTGGGGTGGTCCCCTTCGAGCCGGGCCTCTCGGCGATCCAGAACCAGGGGGAGCTGCCCCTCCTCCGCCTGGACGGGTTCCGCAAGGCCGTCGAGGGGATGGTGGAGATCTTCTACCGCGGGGTGACGCCGACGACCGCACAGGAGAAGAGCAAAATCCCCTGGAGGCGGAGGTAGATGCCGATTTCTGCCTACGCGCGCAATAACGATTCGGCGGAGATGGAAGAGCTGATCTCCGCCGTGGTGGAGGAGATGGCAAAGGAGTTCGACCCCCTCACGGCCCGCGCCCAACGGGACCGCGTGCGGGCGCGGGCGGGGGAGGTGCTCTCCCAGGTGGCGGCCGCGTTAGGTGTCTTCGTCCCCACCGGCCAGCGGCTGGCCGTTCTGGAGGCCGTGGTCTCCCGGATCGCGGGCTACGGCTTCATGGATGATCTCCTGCCTCCCCGGCGCACGGATATCGTCGAGATCGCCATCAACCCCGACGGAACGGTTTGGGTGCTCTCCAAATCCGGCCGGCGCTTCGAGAAGGTCGATGTCCGCCCGACCCCGGAGGAGGTGGCGCGGGTTTTGGATGCCATCTTCGGCCCCCAGGGGCGGGCTCTCACCGAGGCGACCCCGGATGTCGATGGGCGCCTCCCCCGCACGCCGGACAACCCCGGCGGGGGGCGGGTCAAGGCCCTCCATCCGGTTCTCGTAGGGGGTGGGAAATACCCGGCGGTGAGCGTTCGGTTGTTCGAGCCCAGGCCGGTGCGGACGGAGCAGCTGGTCCGCTGGGGAGCAGGGCCGGAGGAGCTTTTCGCGGACCTTATCGCCGCCGTGCGGGGGAAGCTCCGCGTGATGGTCGCTGGGGGGACGGCGACCGGGAAAACAACCCTTCTTTCCGCCCTCGCCAACGACGGCATCGACAGGGAGGAGCGGGTGGTCAAAATCGAGGATCCCGAGGAGATCTTCCTGGATTTGCCGAATGTGGTGACGATTGAGGCCCGCCACGCCCCGCCCGGGTCGGTGGTCAAGCCCTACACCATCGCCGATGGGGTCAACGCCGCCATGCGGATGCGGCCCGATCGACTGATCGTCGGGGAGGTCCGGACCGGGGATGCGGCCCTCGCCCTGTTCCGGGCCCAGATGTCGGATCACCCGGGGCTGACCACCTTCCACGCCGAAAGCCCCCAGGCGGCGGTTCATCGGCTGGCGGTCATTATGTTTTCGGACGCCGGCGTCCGGATGGAGGCCGCGAAAAATCTCTTCGCCCAGGCGGTGGACATCTACGTCCAGCTGGGATACGACGAGCGGGGTCAACGGCGGATCCTGGGGGTCTGGGAAGTGGCTCCCGAGCTGCGCGGGGGGGATGTGGCTTTCACCCCCATCTGGCTCCGGCAGGACGGGGCGCTCAAGAAAGTGGGGACGATCTCTCGGAGGCGGCAATGATCGCAGGGGTTCTGGCGGCGTCGGCGATCTTTTTGATCCTCTACGCCTTCACCCTCGCCGGCCCGGGGGCCGGCAGGGACGTTTGGGTCAAACGCCTCCGCTTGGTGACGGGGGCTGATCGCCCCTCCGGATTGGAGGCGACCCCGGAGCCGGAGTTCGGCTCCCTCGCCCACAAGCTGGCGCTGGTCGGCGTACGGGTCGCCCCGGGCCGGGAGATCGCCACGTATCGGATGATCCTGGCAGCAGGAGCGCTACTCGGCTTCGTGGGGGCGTTGGCGTTGGGGCTGCCGATTCTCCCTGCCCTGGGCGGCGGGGTGGTGGGGGGGCTTTTGGCCAAATGGTTCGTGGACTCCCGACTTTCCGCGCTCCGCAAGCGGATTGAGCGGGATCTGCCCATCGCCCTCCACCGCATCGCCGCGCTGATGGCGCTCTCGGCCAGCCCTATTGAGCTCCTTCGGACCGCCGCCACGACGCTGCTTCTGGCGGATCCGGACAGCCCTCTGGGGCGGGAGCTCTCCGATGCGGCCCAGCGGGTGGCCACAGAGGGGCCGGGGGCGTGGGAAGGCCTGATGGCGCGGGCGCGGGGGATTAGCCCGTCCCTCGAGCTGCTCTACTACGAGCTCAAGCGCTTCGCGGATGTCGGCGGGGCCCATTTCGGAGAGGCCCTCCGCGCAGCGGCGGCCAGCCAGGCCCAGCTTCTGGATGCCCGCGAGCGGGCGCGCGGGAAGGGGGATGCGGCGATCTCGAGCCTGCGGATCATCGCGTTGGTGATGGTCGGTCTTCTCACGTTCCTGGTGGTCGACCCGGTCTACCGGCCGGTGGTGGCCTCCATCCCGGGCCAGCTCCTGGTGGCTGGGGCCTTCGTGGCGATGGCCCTCGGCTATTGGTTCGTGACCCGGATGGTGGAGGAGGTGGTATGACGATGACGGCTGGGGTCCTGGCGGCGATGGCAATCCTCATGGTCGCGGCTGCCTTCATCGTGGCCACGCCGGAGACGGCGGGCGGGATCTGGTCCCGCCGCCTTCGCCGGGTGGCGGGGATGGACGTGGAGGCCTCGAACCCCATGGACGCGCGCCTGGGCCGGGCCGCGCGGCCTTGGGTGGAGCGTCGGGCTCCGACGTTCCTGCGCGGGGTCGAAAGCGATGCGGCGTGGGTCGCGTTGCAAGATCCCCAGCATCCCTTCGCCTCTCCGGAGCGGGTGCTGGGGCTGATGGCCATCGGGGCGGTCCTGGGGCTTGGGCTCTTTTTCATCGCCTTCGGCGATCCCATCCTAAGCCTCCTGGGCTCTCCGGGGGGCGTATTTGCCGTGCGAGTGTTCCAGCGCTCGCGGGCCGGGGGGATCCGCAAGCAATTTCGCCGGGAGCTTCCGGAGATCACGCAGGTTCTGGCCATGGAGGTGGCGGCCGGCGCTGGGGTGCTCCAGGGCCTGGAGCGGGCGGCGGCGGCCCGAACGGTCACGGCGGCCTGGATCCGCCGGGCCCTGGCCGCCGCGCAACGGAGCGGCCGCAGCCCCTTCGAGGAGCTTTTAGAGTCCGCCCGCGCTCTGGGGATCCAAGAGGCGGTCTCCTTTGCCACCCAGCTTCATCTCATCCACCAGAAGGGGGTGGGGGGAGCCGAACTCCTGGCGGAGGTTGCGGAGCGGGCGGCAGGGGATTACATCCTGGAGGTCTCCCGCCGGATCGATGGGCTGGAGCCCCAATTGGCTGGGCCGACGGTGCTCTTCTTCTTCGTCCCCTTTTTCGTGGTGGTTCTGGGCCTGACTTTACTCGCCCTGTTGGGGAGCGGGGTTTTCGGAGGGCCGTGATGGCGGTGGAGGTTCTGCGTGGGATCGTCCTTGTCCTCTCCATTCCGGCCGCCTATTTCGATTGGCGGTGGCGTCGGATCCCCAACTTCCTCTCCCTGCCAGCTCTCGCGGCCGGCCTTCTGGCCTTCGTCTTGAGCGGAGGGGATCCCCTCGCCGTTTTGGCGGCGCTGGTCATCTTCTCCGCCTGGAGCTTTGGGTGGATTGGCGGGGGGGATACCAAGCTTTTGATGGCCTACGGACTGGCCTTCGGCCCCTGGCCGCCGGCCCTGGCGGCCGGGCTGGCCGGATTTTTCGCCCTCCTCCTCCGTCGGTCGGTGCCGGGGGCGATCTTTGCCATCCCGGCCCTGGGGATCTGGCGCCTTTGGGGATCTTGACAAAATGAAGGAATTCGACTATATCTGGAAACAGAAACGCCCCGCGGGGGGATCGCCCCGCCCGCGGGGCGTTTTTTATTCCACCACCAGGAGGGAAACATGCTGCGGGAGTTCCTGATTGACGAACGTGGGGATATCACTCAAAACGCCGTGTTCCTCGCCGTCCTCATCATCCTCACCATCGCCGCCCTGCGGCTCCTGGGCGGCAACATCCGGGATCTCTTCAACCGTATCGCTGGGATTGTAGCCAACCCCACTCAGTAGGGGGGGAAATGGACGAGCGGGGGGAGATCACGGAGTTCGCTCTGGTCGCGCCGCTCATCCTGCTCATCCTCATCGGCCTCGTTAACTTTGCCCTGGCCGGATATGCCAGCGCCGCGGCCCAACAGGCCGCCGCGTTTGGGGCACGTCGGGGATCCGTCGCCCAGGCCAACGCGGGGGCGGTGGCGGTGGCAGAAGCCCAGGCGATGCTCCAACATATCCGCGTTGGGTCCTACCAGGTGCGTCTGCTGGCCCCCGGCGGCGTCCCCGGATCGGTGTTGGCGGTGGAGGTCCGCTGGCGCGTCCCCAATTTCTTCAAGCGCTTCCCGGGGCTCTTCAATCGCGATTTCGAGGGGCGCGCCGTGGCCTTCTTCCGCCAGGAGGGATGGTAAATGCGAGAGCGCGGCAATTCCCTGGTGCTGTGGGCCCTCTTCATGGCCATCGTGGTGCTTCCCCTGATGCTCGTGGCCATCGAGGGGACCCGCCTTCTCTTCATCCGGGGGGAGGTTCAAAAGAGCGCCGATGCCGCGGCGGAGGCGGCGGCGCGGCAGTTGGATGTCTGGCGGTTCGAGTGGACAGGGGTCCCCGTGTTCCGCCCCGGCGCTGATGCGGAGGCATGGGCGGTCGCCGCCTGGAACGTCTCCTATCTGTTCCAGCGCGGCGTCTACGTCCAGCCGGAGGGGATCTTCGTGGACAGCGCCGGGCGCCAGGTCTTCGTGCGGCTGCGGGCGACGGTGCGCCCGCTCCTTCCCGGTCTGACCCGTATCCCTCTTGTCATCCGCGCCCAGGGTCAAGCAGAATTGCGCGTGAGAAATCAACCTTGAGGGATGAAGCCATGAAGAAAATTGCCGCCCTTGTGTCTCTTGTGGCTCTTGTCGGGGTTTCCCCAGCTTGTTGGAGAGCAGGCCAGCCAGCGGCTGGAGCCCCCGCAACTCCGGCCGCGACGCCGACCGCGACGCCGACCGCCACCGCAACCCCTGTGCCGACCGCGTACCCCGTGATCACTCCCCGGTCCTGCATCCGACCGGAGCCTGTGCCCATACAGGGCAGGCCCCCTATCGGGGCAGATGGCGTCTTCAAGATCGAGGCGGCCCCCTGTACCCGGGAGCTGGCCCTGCGGGACTTCGAGCGGATCTACCGCTTCTGGGCCAATTCGGACGGCAACCCCTACAGGCGGAAGCCGGGCTATCGGGAACGGGAGGAGTTTTTCGTTCCTGGGCAGCCGGCGGGGGTGATGTGGGAATTTCTGCTCAAGTACTATGCCGAGCAGCGCGGGGGGACTTACCCGGTTTTCGACCCTCGCGGATATGACCCTGAGCGGGTCCGAGGGGTGTATCAGGACCCAATCGGATCGATGGTCTGGGTCTTCTACGAGCGCGGGGACATCCCGGTCCAGCAGCGGAGCATCAAGGATGACGCTGAGGCGGGGACCAACGTGGGAAACACAGGGATCATGCGTTGGCTTCTGGAATGGCGCGGGGAACGGTACAAGGCCGTTGCGTATAAGGCAAACGCTCCGCTTCCATGAGGAGGCAGTAAGGATGCCTCGTCGTTATGCCGTCATGGGGACATTCATGATGATCCTCTTCTCCGCCGTCCTGCTGGCCCAGGCCCAGGGTGGGGGATCCAATAATCCGTGTCCACCGGGATGCACATTCGTTTGCACCATCCCGGATCCTCAGTGCGGATGTTATGGCTATTGCAGCTGCTCCGGGGGGCAGGGGACACTGGCACCGACGCCCACGCCAGCTCCGGTCGGCACCCCCGACTCTCGCCTATGCTACCGGACGACCTACTACTGTTCCTGGAGCTGCCCCGACCCGGCGCAAGGGCAGCTCAATACGATGCATGAATATATCGATTGCGTGACGGGGGAACTGCTATATGGAGTAGTGGTGTCCACAGGAGAATGCGGCTCGTGCCGGTTGCTCCGCGACTGCCGGCAGCCGGGCGCCTGCACCCCGACCCCTGTGCGGGCCACCCCAACGCCTGGACCCACCCCGACGGCGGAGCCTTGTGGATGCCCAGGACCTCAAGAGATCCTGGGAACGCCTTCATACAACATGTCACAGTTCCCGCCCTACCCGATCGTCGTCGGTCAAGGTGGGCAGGGCATCACCATTCGGCTCTCCGTGACCATCCCCGACTGGATCCTGAGGAAATCGCACAAGGAGATCCGACGGGTTTGCGTCGAAGGGGATCCCGCCCCGGGTCAGGAGGCATGCACCATGCCAGATGGGACGCCAGGACATTGGGAGTGGCGGGACCACGAGTGGCGGAATGGACAATGCGTGCCGTTCTGCGCCTCTCACGATGAAAGCTATCCAGAATATGCCACGGGTGGGACAATCCGCCTGCAACTGCGGCAGTCCAGCATCCAGTGGATCCAGTCTGAATTGGCGGCACGCTACCCCGGGGCACGGGTCTATCAGGCAATGTGGGAGCGGCCAGCGCGTGTGATCGCCACATACGATGCGGGCAACGCGACGATCGCTGTCTTGGAAGCCTATTTCCCTGTGCGAGACCCCGGGTATTACGATGTTTCTGCAGTAATTTCGACTAACAAGCGCACCTTAACATACGTGTCACTCGATCCGGCTCGGGCATATCTGATCGACACGACCATCATCCGGTAGCCGCCTCCCGGGTGGCCGCGAGGCGTTCCGGCCGCCGCTCCGGCGCTTCCCCGGGGGCGCCGGAGCGGTCGGGGACTTCCCTCGGCTCCGCGTGCCACTCTCCCAAAAGGGGGTGGAAATGCGCGGGCTGACCTACGTGGCGCTGTTGCTCGCGGTCTACTACGTCTTCGCCCGCCTGCAGGCATGGATCCAATACCTCCTGATCCTGCGGGTGGTGCGGATGGTACGGGAGATTATCCCGTAGCAAAGCCAGGAGGCGAAGCCCCGTAGCGGCCACTCCGGCCGGCGGGAAGTAAAAAAGAGGAGGGCAAGATGAAATGAACCAGGTGACCGCGATTTGTGAGGTTATCAAGATCTGGTTTTACAACAGCGACGTGAAGGTCCGCGTGCGGATGAGAAGGCCATCGTTTATCAGCCCCAAAGAGGAGGGACCGTTCGACTTCGTGACTATCGTTTTTCCCGGTGCTCGCAGGATGGGGCTTAAGCTCCAGCCGGGGCAAAGGATCTGGGTCGCTGGAGTGCTTGTGTCGCGGGATATGGATCAGCCCGTGGAGGAGGTGCTCGGTGGGGAGATTCCGGAGCAGCTCAGAGGACGGAAGATACGCTTCAACTTCAATGAGATCGTTGTCTTGAACTGGCAGTCCATAAGCGAGTAGCGCTTCGCCTTTCCATCCCCCGTCTCCCGCGTGATACCGCCAGTGTTCCACGCTGGCGGTGATGGTTTCCACCCGCGTCCCCCGTGTGGAGGCGCGGGCTTTTTGTTTCATCGCCCGGGCGGACGGCGCCGCGCCGGGTTCGAGCCCCGGACGGGCGACTGGGCGCTCGCCCTAAGCTCGCACCTTAACAAGCGATGGGCGTGTGCTCGTGTCATGTTGACCTCCCTGGGCGGGGAGGGGCTCGCCCCCTCCCCACTGCCGACGGAGCCGGTCGGTAGAGGGGAGGGGGTGAAGTCCCCTGAAATCTCAGCTCAGGGAGGTATGCCATGTCTGTCAAGTCCATCGTGTCCGATGAGGCCCGTCAGAAGGCCATCGAGGAACGCCGGAAGCGGGCCGAGGAGGCCCTGCGCTCTGGTCAATACCGTGTGGAGCGTGTCGAGAAGGGGAGGTGGCAAGTGATCAACGGTGACGGTGCGACTTACACCGTCGCCGTTGAGGCCACGGAGGACGGGAAGCGGAAGGCCACTTGCACATGCCCGGATTTCCGCCAGAGGGGTCTGGGCACATGCAAGCATGTGGAGATGGTGAGGCTGTTCGTTAAGAATGGTCAGCCTGCCACCGCGGCCCCTACCTCCCCGCGGGCTGCCCCGGCCAAGCCGGCCAGCCCGGCCGCGAGCGCGTCTGCCAAGCCCACCCAGCCCGCGTCCGCCGCGCAGCCGGCCAAGGCTGCCACGGAGGCCCAGGCCCAACCCAACGTCACCCAGACCGCTCTGGATTCCCAGGTCTCCACTCAGGAGGACCCGGGTGAACTTCTGATCGGATGGGGCAAATATAAGGGAATGCGGTTGCGTGAGGTGCCTCGTGGGTTTGTGGCCTGGGCGGCATTCAAAATGGAGGTGCGGTCCGAAGAGGATCGCCGCCTCCAGGCGGCGGCCCGCGCCTTGCTCGACCGCCAGAAGGCCGAGAGGCCGAAGGCGGCCAAGAGCAAGGCGGGCTCCGATCCCGTCGCCACGTTCATCGCGGCCGCAGCTTTGGAGATCTACCGGGAGCTGGCTCAGGCCCAGACGAAGGGCTTGAGCCTGGATGATCCGGTGGCGCGGCGGGGGATCGAGATGCGGTTTACGGCTGTCCAATTCATCGCTGATAAGATCCGCGAGCTTGTGGGGTAGCGCCCACAGAAAAGCCAGGAGGCCGTAAGACCCCTGGCTTTCATTTCCCCAAAAGAAGGCCAAGGCTTAAAGCCTTGGCCTTCTTTGTTTTCCCTCGACCAGGCATTTCCAGAGGTCCTCAAGATTGGCAAGATAATTTCGCAATCCAAGGACCCTTGGATCCTTGACAGGCCCTCCGGATCCCCCTATAATGGCCGGAGAAAGCCCCGGAAACCCCTTCCGGAATTCAGGAGATAAGAAAAATGGGCCCCGAGATCCACCCGTCCATCACCGCTTTTCTGGCCGAGCTGGAGCGGCGGGGACGCAGCCCCCGCACCGTGAAGGGCTACCGCGAGGACCTGCAGGCCTTCGCCCGGTGGATTCAAGACACCTTTGGCGAGCCCTTCGAGCCCCGCGCCGTGCTCCCCGCCGACGTCCGCGACTACCGGGCCTTCCTGCTGGCCCGCTTCCGCCCCGCCACCGTCAACCGCCGCCTGATCGCCCTGCGGGCCTTCTTCCGCTGGCTGAAGGCTCGGGGGGAGAGCCCGGAGGATCCCACGGAAGGCCTTCCCCTGGCCCGGGAGGTCCGCCCGGCGCCGAAGGCCCTCACGCCCCAGGAGCTGCGGCGGCTGCTGCGGGCCGCGCATCGGGGCGGGAATCCCCTGCACATCGCGGTGCTGACCATGCTGGCCTTCGCCGGCTTGCGCGTGGGGGAGGTGTGCGAGCTGCGCCTTTCGGACGTGCAGCTGACCCCGCGCTCCG
>JAVKGW010000016.1 GCA_031460175.1 Armatimonadota bacterium
CTGGCGCCCGTGGAATCAGATTGCGCACCCGTTCAGTCCTGCAGCCCTTCAGGACTACCCAGGACCCTCGTATAACCCTGCGCGGGCGAAGGAGCTGCTCGCCCAGGCGGGATATCCCAATGGGTTCCGCACCCGGGTCATCAAGGCCTTCTATTTGGAGCGGGACATTGCCCTGGCAGTGCAAAGGTACCTCCAGGAAGTCGGGATCCAGGCGGAGTTGGAGACGCCCGAGATCGGGCGGTACGTGGAGTACCAGCGGAAGGGGTGGCGGGGCGTCCTCCTTCACTTCTACGGCTACTTCCCGAACTTTAACAACTACATCCGGTTCTACTTCACGAACTCCCCGGAGGGATTTGTGAGCATGCGGCGGCCGGAGGGCCTGGATCGGCTCGTGGAGGAATCCGCCTCCACCCTCACTCCGCAGCGGCACAAGCTTCAGCAGGTGCATCGACTCCTCCTGCAGGACTACACAGTGATCCCCGTGTTCATGGCCATGCGCACCTACGTGGCTTGGCCGGAGGTCCGGGACACACAGCACCTCACCAAGGCCACCTGGCCCTACTGGGAACCGGCGAAGGCGTGGAAGGCGCGGCAGTAGGTTGTGCGGAGGGAAGGCAGGCCAGATGAGGGTCCACGAAAGCGCCGAGCCCGCGGAGCGCTCCTACCTCTTGGAGGAAGCCCGGCGGGTACCCGTTCTCGGGGAGTTCGAGGTGGTGGTGCTGGGCGGCGGTCCCGCGGGGATCGCCGCCGCCACCGCCGCGGCCCGGTGTGGCTGCTCCGTGGTCCTGGTGGAGCGATACGGGTTTCTGGGCGGAATGGGGACCGCGGCGGGGGTGACCACCTTCGCGGGCCTCCACGCGAACGTCTACGGGGAACACCGCCAGGTGGTGCACGGGGTGGTGGACGATCTGCTGGCCCGCATGGAGCGCCTGGGTGGGCTCAACGCCCCGCACCTCTCCTTGGAGGGCCGCATCATGGCCCAGGCCTACGACACCGCGGCATACAAGATCGCCGCGGACGACCTCGTACTCAGCTCCGGGGCGAAGCTCCTCTTCCACACGTTGGGCGTGGGCGCGGTGATGGCCTCCGAGCGGGAGATCGCGGCCCTGCTCGTGGAGACGAAGTCGGGCCGGTTCGCCCTGCGCGGGCAGGTGTTCATTGACTGCTCCGGGGACGCGGACCTCGCGGCGTGGGCAGGGGTGCCGTACGAGAAAGGGGACGGTCAAGGCAACCTGCTGTATCCGACCACCATGTTCCGGCTCAACGGGGTGGACCCGGAGCGGGCAGGGCAGGCGTGGGACCTGCTTCCTCGAATCATGGAGGAGGCGGAGCGAGCGGGGAGGAGGTTCCCGCGGCGTGCCCCGATCCTGCGTCCCCAGCGCAACCCCCTGGAATGGCGGGCGAACGTCACCCAGATCCGGCTTCCGGATGGCCGCGCGGTGGACGGGACGGACGTGGAGCAGTTGACGTACGGGGAAGTGGAGGGACGGCGGCAGGTGTGGGAGTTCTTCACGTTCCTCCGAGAACATCTTCCGGGGTTCGAGAACGCCTACATCGTGGACCTTCCTCCCCAAATCGGGATCCGGGAGACGCGGCGCGTTCTGGGGGAGTACCAACTGACGGAGGAGGATGTCCTCCGCTGCGCGAGCTTCGAGGACACCGTCGGGGTAAACGGGTGGCCCGTGGAGGAGCACGTGCAGGGGGACGTGGTGATCCGGTGGCCTCCCATTCCCGACTGCCGGGGCTTTCACCACCTTCCCTACCGCATCTTGGTCCCTCAGAAGGTGGAGAATCTCCTGGTGGCAGGGCGGTGCGCTTCCATGACCCACGGGGGACAGTCCTCCGCCCGGGTCTCCGGTCCCTGCTTCGTGATGGGTCAGGCGGCGGGGACCGCGGCGGCCCTCGCCCTTCAGCTCCGTACCTCCGTCCGACGCCTGCCCGTGGCACGGCTCCAGGAGCGCCTGGAGCGGGACGGAGCCTACCTGGGACGGGACCTCTAGGCGGCGGTAGATCTCCGGATGCCCCGCGGTCCGCGTTGCGGGCCGGGAGAAGGCGGGGGTAAACTGGGAATCCGAGAACGGAGGTGAGCGAGGATGCAGATGGTGTCGGAGTGGCGGGCGACCTTGAGCTATCCCTTGACCCTCTCCCGGGTCCTGGAGCGGATGATCCGGTACTGGGGACATGTGGACGTGGTGACGCGACGCCCGGATCGATCCTTGCACCGGACCACCTATGCGGAGCTGTACCGACGCGCGCATGCCCTGGCCCGCGCTCTGACCCGACTCGGCATCCGACCCGGGGATCGGGTGGCCACCCTGTGTTGGAACCATTCGGTGCACATGGAATGCTATCTGGGCATTCCCGTTACGGGCGCCATCCTGCACACCCTCAACCTGCGCCTGCACCCCGGCGACCTCGCATACATCGTGAATCACGCGGAGGACCGTTTCCTGATCGTGGACGACGTCCTGCTCCCGCTGTTCGAGCAATTTAAACGGGAAGTACGGCTGGAGCGGGTCTTCGTGGTTCCCTTCTCGGGCAAACCCGTTCCCGAGCCATACGACAGCTACGAGGCGCTGGTCGAGGGCCCCTTCGAGCCGTTCCCGTACCCGGACCTCCCCGAGGACGCCCCCGCCATGATGTGCTACACCTCGGGGACCACAGGGCGTCCGAAGGGAGCCATGTACTCCCACCGGGCCATGGTGCTCGCGGCCATGGCCACCATGCTGGCGGACACCTTCGCGGTCTCGCGGCGGGACACCATCCTCGCGGTGGTGCCCATGTTCCACGTGGCCGGCTGGGTCCTACCCTTCTCCGCTCCCCTCGCAGGCGCGCGCCTGCTGCTGCCGGGCCCGCACCTGGATCCGGAGAGCGTCCTGGAACTCATCTCTTCGGAAGGAGCGACCTTCTCCGGAGGAGTTCCCACGGTCTGGCTCGGGATCCTGGACGTCCTGGAGCGCAACCCCGAGAAGTATCCCCTCCGCCGGGAGCTCCGGGTGGCGGTGGGAGGGGGTGCACCGCCGGAGTCCCTGTTGCGGCGCATGAAGCGGGCGGGCATCCGCCTCATCCACGGATGGGGGATGACGGAGGTCCTCATCGGGATCCAGAGCCACCTCAAGCCCCACATGGAGACCTGGCCGGAGGAACAGCAGATCGCCATGCAGCTCAAGCAGGGCATGCCGGTCCCGCTCCTGGAAGCCCGCATCATGGGGCCCGAAGGGGAGGTCCCGCCGGACGACCGGACCATGGGGGAGCTGCAGGTCCGGGGGCCGTGGGTGGCGGGGAGCTACTTCCGGGGAGAGGCCCCGGATGCCTGGACCCCCGACGGCTGGTTCCGGACGGGGGACGTGGCCGTCTGGGACGCGGAGGGCTTCATCAAGATCGTGGACCGTACCAAGGACCTCATCAAATCCGGGGGCGAGTGGATCAGCTCCGTGGATCTGGAGAACGCCCTCATGACCCATCCCAAGGTGAAGGAGGCCGCGGTGATCGCCGTGCCGCACCCGAAGTGGATGGAGCGGCCGCTGGCGGTGGTGGTGCCCCGGGAAGGGGAGACGGTGACGGGGGAGGAGCTGCGGGAGTACCTGCGGCCGAGGTTCGCGAAGTGGTGGCTGCCGGATGCCTTCGTGTTCGCGAAGGAAATCCCGAAGACGTCCACGGGGAAGCTCGCCAAACTGGTGCTGCGGGAGCAGTTCAAGGACTGGAAGTGGCCGGAATCCTGACGGTCAGGAGGCACGGATGGGCATCCGCAAGGTGGGCGTCGTGGGGGCAGGGGCAATGGGAAGCAGCATCGCAGCCCTGGTGGCGTCCGCGGGGATCCCGGTGGTCCTGCTGGACCTTCCCTCGGAGGGGGATCCCGACGCCTTGGCCAAGCGGGGAGTGGAGCGGGCCCTGAAGTCCAGGGCGTTCTACAATCCGGAGGCCGCCCGGTGGATCACCGTAGGCAACGTGCGAGACCACCTCCACCGGCTGAGGGAGTGCGACTGGGTGGTGGAGGCCGTGGTGGAGGAGGTAGAGCCGAAACGGGCGCTGTTCGCGCAGTTGGAGTCCGTGGTCTCCCCTGCCGCCATCGTCTCCTCCAACACCTCCACCATCCCCATGCGGATCCTGGTGGAGGGACGATCGGAGGGCTTCCGGCGCCGGTTCGTGGGCACCCACTTCTTCAATCCCCCTCGGGCCCTGCTGTTGTTGGAGCTGGTGCCCGGTCCGGACACGGACCCGGAGGTGCTCCAGCGCATGCGGAAATTCACGGAGCGCGTGCTGGGCCGTCGGGTGATCGTGGCGAAGGACCGCCCGGGATTCGTGGCGAACCGCATCGGCATCTACGGGCTCGTGCAGGCCATCCGGATCACGGAAGAGGAAGGGCTCACCCTGGAAGAGGTGGATCGGCTGACGGGGCCGTTTCTGGGCCGACCCCGCTCCGCCACCTACCGCACCGTGGACCTCACCGGCCTCGACATCCTCGTCCTCGGCACCCGCTCCCTCCAGGAGAACACCGGCGACGACTACCGCCTGCCGGATTGGGTGCACCAGCTTCACCGGCAGGGGCGGCTGGGAGATAAGACGGGAGGCGGATTCTTCCTCCGGGAGGGAGAGACGCTCCTCACATGGGACTACGCCACGGGGACCTACCGTCCCCAGCGGTCTCCGGAGATCCCTGGGCTTGCGGAGGCGGAGGCCGTCCCCTTCCCCGAACGGCTCCGGGCCGCCATGCAGCTCCCGGACCGGTACGGGAGGTACGTACGCAAGCTGCTCCTGCGCACCTACCACTTCGCCCTCATCCGGGCGGAAGAGGTGGCCCATGACCTCGTCTCCGTGGACCGTGCCCTGGAGTGGGGATTCGGCTGGGAACTGGGTCCCTTCCGACAGATGGACGCCATTGGACAGTCGGCCCTGCAAGAAGGGTTTGCGGAGCTGGGTCTAGAGGTCCCGGAACTCCTCACCCGCGCCAAACGCGGGTTCTACGGGGACGGCACCTACCTGGACTTCTCCGGGGAATACCGGCCCCTCCCGCCCCGAGAAGGGGTGCTCTCCCTGCGTCAAGCGCCCACCGTGTTGAGCCACGCTCCGCAGGTCCGTCTGGCGGACCTGGGAGACGGAGTCCTGGGAGTGGAGCTGTGCAGTCCCTCAGGTTCACTGACGCCCCAGGCGCTGGAGGGATTGCACCAGGCCGTGGAGGAGGCGGAGGCGGGGAGATGGGAGGGGATCGTCATCGGCACGGAGGACCTCCGGCGGCTCCCCGCGGACTGGGATTACCGGTGGATCCTGGACCGGATCCGGGAGGAGGACGAGGAATCCCTCCGGGCCTGGGCGCGGCGGGTCCAGGAGGTGTGCGTGCGGATCCGGGACTGTGCGGTTCCCGTGGTGGCCTGTGCCGCGGGCCGGGTCGCGGGACCCGGGATCGCGCTGCTGTTTGCCGCGGACCGGGTGGTGGCCCACGCGGATCTCCAGGTGGCCCTGATGGAGTACGCGCTGGGACTCCTCCCCATCGGGGTCCCCACCTTCCTGCTCCGGCGGTTCACGGAGGATCTGCTCCCCTACGGGGTGGCTGGGGAGCTCAAACCGGACGCGGGGGCAGACCTCCACGAGGCCGCGCACCGGGCCTTTCGCCTGCTCCTCTCGGCTCCCACCACCCGCAGTGCACAGGAGGCCCGGCGCCTGGGACTGTTGCGTCCCTGCGACCAGGTTACCCTCAGCCGAGACCGGATGCTGGCGCTGGCGAAGGCGACCGTGCTTGCCCTGGCTGGAAGTTACGTTCCGCCTCTTCCCGGGCCTCTATGGGGAATGGGGGACGAGACCCTGGGGAACCTGCGCTACGCCGCGTGGGCCCGGTGGGAGGCCCGACAAGCGACGGAGTGGGACCGGGAGGTGGCTTACGCGCTCGCGCTCCTGCTCTCCGGGGGAGAGGGCCCACCGCGGTGGGTGGAGGAACGGGAGATGTGGGAGGCGGAGCTGGACACCTTCGTGCAACTGCTCCGCTCCCCCAAGACCCAGGACCGGCTGGTGCACTACGTGGAGACGGGAGGGATTCTCCGGAACTGAGGGGGGACCATGCGGGAAGCGGTGATCGTGAGCGCGGTGCGGACGGCAGTGGCCCGAGGCAAGAAGGACGGATCCCTGGCCACCCTGCACCCCGTGGACCTCTCCGCGGTGGTGATGCGGGCCGCGGTGGATCGCATTGACCTTCACCCCGCACACCTCGACGACGTCGTCTGGGGGTGCGCGTTCCCGGAGTCCAGCCAGGGGCAGAACGTGGCGCGGTTGGGGCTGCTGCGGGCTGGGTTCCCCGTGGAGGTCACGGGCATGACCCTGAACCGGTTCTGCTCCAGTGGGCTTCAGGCCATCGCCCTCGCGGCCCAGGCCATCCTCTCCGGCATGGCGGAGGCGGTCCTGGCGGGCGGGGTGGACATGATGAGCCGCATCCCCGCCTCCGGCTACCACCCCCGCTACCACCCGGAGATGACGGAAACGTACATCGGCATGGGCTTGACCGCGGAGCGGGTGGCGGAACGCTGGGGGATCTCCCGGGAGGAACAGGATCGGTGGGCCTACCGGAGCCACCGGCGCGCGGCGGAGGCCTGGGCGGCCGGGAAGTTCACGGAGCAGATCGTGGCGGTTCGGGTCCGGCGTCGCACCCCGAAAGGGGAGGTGGAGGAATTCGACTTCAACCGGGACGAGACGGTGCGGCCGGACACGAGCCTGGAAAAGCTCGCGACTCTCCGGCCTGCCTTCAAGGAGGGCGGGACCGTTACCGCGGGGAACTCCAGCCCCTTCTCGGACGGTGCCGCGGCGGTGGTGGTGATGAGCCGATCGAAGGCGGAGGACCTGGGACTTCGCCCCCTCGCCCGCTTCGTGAGTTTCGCCACGGGAGGCGTGGAGCCGGACGTCATGGGCGTCGGACCGGTACGGGCGGTGCCGAAAGCCCTGCGGCTTGCGGGACTGCGCATGGAGGATCTGCGGCTCATCGAGTTCAACGAGGCCTTCGCCGCCCAAGTGCTCGCGGTGCTCAAGGAACTGGAGATGCCGGAAGAGAAGGTAAACGTTAACGGAGGTGCGATCGCCCTGGGACATCCATTGGGGGCCACCGGTGCGAAGCTCACCGCGCAGCTCATCTACGAACTGCGGGCACGGGGCGGAGGGTTCGGCATGGTCACCATGTGCGTGGGCGGAGGCATGGGGGCCGCGGGGATCTTCGAGGTATACCCCTCGTGAAATGAAAGGGGGAACGGCCCGGTGCAGAGGAAAAACGCGGTTCTCCTCAGGATCCTGTGGGGATGGGTGTTGGTGGGCCTGTTGGCCTGGGCAGGCCGCGCGGGACCGGCACCCGGAAGCTCCCGCAAAACCTACGGAGGCGTGTTGCGGAAGATCTACGTCATCCCCAGAAGCCCCGTGGGGGTTCCCTGGGAGATCGTGGGCGTCAGCGTGAACGCGGCCACCCCGGCGCTGGAGGCCCTGGTGCGGGTGGACAAGAACGGAAGGGTGCACCCGTGGCTGGCGGAACGGTGGACCGTCTTGCCTGACCAAAGTACGATCCTGTTCCGGCTTCGGCGCGGGGTGAAGTTCCACGACGGGACGGACTTCAACGCGCACGCGGCGAAGTGGAACCTGGACCGGGAGATGGAAGCCCGAACGATTCCGGTATCCTCGGTAGAAGTGGTGGATGAGTACACGATCCGGGTGCGTCTCACGGAGTACAACAACATCTGGCCTACGATCTTCGGCGGGACCCGGGCCCTCATGATCTCTCCCACCGCCTTTACCCGCAACGGGCTGGAGTGGGCCCGGTGGAACCCGGTGGGGACCGGACCCTTCCAGATCGTGCGGTATGAGCGGGATGTGCAGGCGGTTTACAGGAGGTTCGACGGATACTGGCAGGCGGGGAAGCCGTACCTGGATGGGGTGGAATACCTCTTCATCGTAAACCCGGAGACGCGGAAAGCGGCCTTCCTGTCCGGACAGGCGAACTTCCTCGGCGCGACGTTTCAGGCGGCCGCGGAGTTGGCCCGGGAATCCAAGGACCGGTACAACTTCCTTGCGGACTGGAGCTTCTACAACGTGCTCATTCCGAGCAGTGCCAACCCGGATTCTCCCTTCAGGGATCCTCGGGTTCGGGCGGCGGTGTCACATGCGTTGGACCGGGAGGCCATCGTAAAAGCCCTCACATACGGTTACGGCGCACCGGCCGATCAGGCCGCGTTCCCCGACCAGCAGGGCTATCTACGGGACCGACGGGGGAAGCGGTACGATCCCAGACGGGCCCGGGAATTGCTGGCCCTGGCCGGCTTTCCGCAAGGGTTCCGGACGCGGCTGATCGCTACGGACGCCACAGAACGGGAGCAGTTGGTGGCCATCCAGCGGTACCTGCAGCAGGTGGGAATTCAGGCGGAGATCGAACAGGTCCCCAGCACCAGATATCAGGAGTACATCAACCGAGGATGGGAGGGCCTGCTGTACCAGCCCTTCGCCCGCTTCCCCACGGTGAATGAGTTCGTACGTCAGTATTGGTTCCTCAACCAGCGCTTTGCGAGCTTCGAGCGACCGGAAGGCTTTGAGGCGGTGTGGCGTCAATCTCTGAAGACCCCTGTTCCGAGCCCTCAGCTCGCGCAGCGGCTGAATCAGATGCTGATCGAGAGGGACCACTTGATCCCCGTCTTCTACTACAAGACGATCCTGGTGACCACCAAGGAGGTCCGGGATACCGGATACTTTCGGTGGTACACGACGGCGTGGTGGTCTCCCGAAGAGGCTTGGATGGCTCGGGAAGAGAGACGATAGAGGAGGTGAAGGACGATGGATCGCTATGAGGTGTTGAGCCCCCTCGGGGAGGCGGAGGTGCCGGAGCCGCGGCGGAACGCGCCCCGGCTGGAGGGTCTGGAAGGTCGGGTGGTGGGGCTGTTTGAGAACAACAAACGGGCGGCTCCCCGGATCCTGGATGCGGTGGAGCGGGAACTGAGGGCACGGGTGCCGGGGGTGCGGTTCAGCCGTTTCCGCCACCCGCACAACCGGGAGCTCCTGGGGGAGGAGTTGGAGGCGTTCCGGCGGTGGGTGGGGGAGGTGGATGGGGTCATCGGGGCGGTAGGGGATTGAGGGTCGTGCACCAAGTACTTGGTGTTCAACCTCGTGGAGGTTGAAAAACTCAATAAGCCCGCGGTGGCCCTGTGCAACGTGGGGTTTGGGGCGGATGCGCGGTCGGCGGCGGTGGTGAAGGGGTATCCGGCGCTGCGGACGGTGCTGGAGCGGGTGCCGTGTGAGGCGACGGATGGGGAGTCCATCGAGCGGGGGGTGGCGGAGGTTATCGAGGAGGTGATCCGGGCGCTGACGGTGCCCCTCCGGGAAGAGGAGTGGGAGGAGGCGCTGGCTCGTGCGGCCGCGTGGAAGCCGGAAGGGGCCCGAGGAGTGGTGTACCGGGGGACGTGGGAGGAGGTGAACCGGTACTTCTACCGGATGGGGTGGACGGACGGGCTGCCGGTCGTGCCGCCCACTCCTCAGGCGGTGGAGGA
>JAVKGW010000017.1 GCA_031460175.1 Armatimonadota bacterium
GCGGCAACTCCCGGGGTTCCCGCACCGGCTCTACGCGCCTGGGCACCGTCGTCCCACGGATGATGTCCAGAGTAGTCCGGAGCTCCGCCGCCACACGGAAAGGCTTCGTCAGGGCCCGACCCGGGAACGTGGCAAGAAACCGGCCCGGGTGGTCAAGCGCCTCACCCGCCAGCTCAAAGGGCTTTGCCGCCAGCCTCCGGACGAAGCTGCCCACATACTGCTCCATGAACTCAAGAGTGTGTGCCACGCTTCCGCGCCCGCACACGACACACGTCATCTGGGAACGTCCCGTCTGCAAGGGTGCCACCAGGTGCCAAGTCAGACGGCCGCACCGAGGACAGTGCAACTCAAGTTCGTACCGCTCCGCCACCCCCTTCATGTCTCCCCTCCAAGCCGTTCAAGCCACCGAGTGAACTCCTCCAGAAACCGTGCGCCGTCGGCTCCGTCGGCCACACGGTGGTCCAGCCCGAGCGTGAACTCGCACACCGGCCGTAACGCGAGCGCGTCTCCCACCACCCAGGGGCGGAGCCGTACCGCTCCCACAGACAGGATGGCCGCCTGCCCGGGGACGACAAGGGAAGTGAACCGATCCACCCCCAGCATCCCCAAATTTGAAACCGTGAACACCGCTCCCCTGACGTCCTCCAGCCCAAGCGCGTTCTCTCGTGCACGGCGGGCGAGCTCGCCGATTTCTTCATTCAACACCGGTAACGGCTTCCGATCCGCATCGCGAACCACCGGGACCACGAGCCCCTCCGCAGTGTCCACAGCAACGCCCACGTGCACAGCGTCAGCTACAGTACCGTCCGGCGCGGTACGAAGTCGAGGGTACCTTTGCAGGGCCCGTGCCGCAGCCCAAACCACCACCGCCGTGTACGAAGCTCCGGCACGCAATCGCTCCACCACCGACATGTCCACGGCACGCGTCAGGTGGACCTGGGGCACCTCTCGCGCACTCTGGACCATCCGCTCGGCCACAAGCCTGCGGCGTTCCAGCGTCCGGCTCACGCCCGTCGTCATGGCCGCCAGCGCCGCCCGCACGTCGGCTTCCGTGATGCGGCCCCCGGGCCCCGTACCACGTACGGTAGACAGATCGAGCCCTGCCTCCTTTGCAAGCCGCCGCGCCACCGGAGTGGCTGCCACGGGACCCGTCTCTGAAGGCCCTTCCCCTATCGCGGGCCCCGCTGCTGCAGTGGTCTCTATCTGCTCTGGCCTCCCCGCAGGCAGCAACTCAGCAGGCAGCGACTCACCCGGTTCGAGGATGTACGCCATGACCGCGGTCACGGGCACCACGTCTCCGGGCCCCACCCGGACCCCGGCCAGCTTTCCGCTCGCGGGCGCCTCCACCTCCATGTTCACCTTGTCCGTCATCACCTCGACGAGCGGCTCCCCGGCCCGGACCTGCTCTCCCTCCTCCCGCAGCCACCGCACCACGGTCGCCTGCTCCATCAACATGTCGAACTTGGGCAGGATTACCGGACGGGCCACGATCCCCCCTATGCTGCCAGCACCCGTCGCACAGCCTCGACCACGTCCTCCTCCTGCGGGACTGCCGCCCGCTCGAGTCTGGGGCTGTACGGGATCGGGCACTCGGCACCACCGAGTCGCACGACGGGGGCCTGCAGGTAGTACAGAGCGTCGCTCTCCGCAATCCGTGCCACGATTTCCGCCCCGATCCCCAAAGTCCTCACACCCTCGTACACGACCACCGCCCGCCCGGTTTTCCGGACCGACCGGAGAATCGTATCAGCATCCAGCGGCCGTAGCGTCCGTGGATCCACCACCTCCACCGAGACCCCCTCCGCCGCCAGACGGTCCGCCGCCGCCAGCGCCCGGGGCACCATCGCAGACGTGGCCACCACAGTCACGTCCGTCCCCTCCCGCTTCACCTCCGCCCGACCCAGCGGGATCTCATACGGATCCTCAGAAACCTCACCTCGCGTCCGGTACAGGAGCTTGTGCTCCACGAATATCACCGGGTTCGGGTCCCGGATGCTCGCCAGCAGCAGTCCCTTCGCGTCCCGCGGTGTACTTGGAGCTACCACCTTGAGGCCGGGGACGTGGACAAACCACGCCTCCAGGCTCTCGGAGTGCTGCGCTGCCGCACCGGTTCCGGCTCCCGCAGGCGTCCGGACCACCATCGGTACCTGTGCCTTTCCCCCGAACATGTAGCGGATCTTCGCCGCCTGCAGGACCAGCTGCTCCATGCAAAGGGCAACGAAGTCCATGAACTGAACCTCCAGCACGGGGCGCAGACCCGTGAGCGCCGCACCGATCGCGCATCCCGTGATCGCCGCCTCCGAAATCGGCGTGTCTCGTACCCGCTCGGGTCCGAACTGGTCCAGCAGGCCCTCCGTAACGCCGAACGCGCCCCCGTAGACACCAATGTCCTCCCCAAGCAGAATGACTGCGGGGTCCGCCTCCATAGCCTGCCGCAGGGCTTCCCGGACCGCCTCTGCGTAACTCAGCTCCCGCGTCATGCGTACACGTCCTCCAACAGCGTGCTCGGGTCGGGCTCCGGGCTGGCTTCCGCAAACCGGACCGCTTCCTCTACCTGCTCGACCGCGCTCCGCCGCAGTGCCTCGTACTCTTCCTCCTCCAGAAGCCCTTCGCCTTGCAGGTATGCCCGGAACCGCTCAATGGGATCCCGGGACCGCCACCGTTCCACCTCCTCACGGCTCCGGTACCGCTGCCGGTCACTCTTGCTGTGCCCGCGATACCGGTACGTGATACACTCCAGCAACGTCGGCCCCTCTCCCTTCCGGGCCCGCTCCACTGCTTCTTGGGCTGCCTCGAACACCGACATGACATCCATCCCGTCAACGGTCCGTCCCGGAATGCCGTAAGCACACGCCCTCTCCGCCACGCGCTCCACGCGCATGGAGTTGCGGACCGGCATCGACATGGCGTACTGGTTGTTCTCGCACACGAACACCACAGGCAGCTCCCAGATGCTGGCCAGGTTCAAAGACTCGTGAAAAGCGCCCTCGTTGGCAGCGCCGTCACCGAAAAAAGCCACGCAAACTTGCTGGGTTCGCCGGATCTGGATCGAAAGCCCGACCCCTGTCGCGATCGGAAGGCCCCCCGCCACAATACCGTTCGCACCCAGGTTGCCCCCCTCCACGTCGGCGATGTGCATGCTCCCGCCCCGACCGCGGCAGTAGCCCGTCTCCTTGCCGAGAAACTCCGCCATCATGCGCCGCACGTCCGCACCCTTCGCCAGGCAATGCCCGTGCCCACGGTGCGTGCTCAGAATGTAGTCGTCCGGCCGCAGCGCCTGACATACCCCGACGGCCACCGCCTCCTGCCCGATGCTCAGGTGCATGGTGCCGTGCACCCTGCCCAGCCCGTACAGTTCCTCCGCCTTTTCCTCGAAGGTACGGATAAGCAGCATCGTCCCGAGCATCGCCCGGAGCTGTTCCACCGAAAGCCCTACCGACTTCACTGTTCCACCCCCCGTTCCGCCCGCAGCGACCGCAGAACCGCGCGGGCGGCCACGTGGTCTGTAACGAGCACGTCTGCCAGCTCTCCACACAGAAGCCCCAGAATCGCCTCGGCCTTCTCCAGTCCACCGGCGACCGCCACGACCGTGGGGATCCGGCGCAGATCCTCGAACTCCACCGCCACGATGCGACGCTGGAGTTCGTCATCCACCGGGAGCCCCTCCCGTGTGTAAGGCCTCGTGCAGACATCACCAACCGCGCCGCGCTCGCGCAACGCCGCAAATTCCCGCGCCGAAAAGTAGCCGCTCTGCACGAGCGTCGACGAGGCGACGAGCGCCCCGACTCCAACAAGCGCTACGTCCGCCTGTCGCGCCATATCCAGGACCCTCCGAATGTTCGGATCGGAGCACAGGGCCTGCTGGACCTCCGCGCTCGCCACGATTGCGGGCGCGTGCAACAGGTGCACCTCGCCCCGGTGAGCCTGCGCGAGGCGGCGCGCCAGGTCGTTGGCGTGCACCCCGGGTGCCACCTGCCCGGCCCCACCGACAAGCGGGACCACCGTGGTCCGCAGCGGCCGCGGGCGCACGTGGTGCACTACCTCGTTCAAGGTCGTCCCCCAGGAGACCCCTATCAGCTCCCGTCCCTTCAGGTACCGTTCCAACGCCAGGGCCGCGGCCTGGCCCAGCGCGCGACGGGTGAGAGTCGGCGACTCGGTGCGGCCGGTGACCACGACAGCTTCTCGTAGCCCGAACCGCTCTTCAAGCTCCCGTTCCAGCTCCTGGTGGGACTCCTGCGGGGGAATGACCTCGATGCGCACCACGCCTTCCGCCCGCGCCCGTTGAAGCAGCCGACAGACGGCCGGCCGTGACAGACCCAGACGGGCGGCGATTTCCTGCTGGGTCAGGCCCCGCAGGTAGTAAAGGTCTGCCACCTTGGCCATCAGATGCCGGTCGTCGTGCCGAGGCCTCAAGACAGGATCCCCGCTTCCACCAGCGCCTCTTGGAGTCTGCGAAGCTGCACGACCACGCTGTGTGCGTCCAGCTCCAGATCTTCCTCCGTCAGCACCTGCCCTGCACGCACTTCCCTACGTGTCCGGGCGCCTGCGACCACACCTACAGGTACGGCACGACTCGCCCTCGCCCGCACGGCATCCTCGGCAAGTCCGTAGACCGTCTCTCCACCGACGCCGTCGAGTTCCTCTCCGCGGGCCAGGTCCCGCTTGGCGACCGCCACGCATTCCACCCGTGGCGCGCCCTGCGCCTGCATCGTGACTTCTCCGTAAAGGGCGGCACGCGCGATGGACACGGGCACCTCGAGGCTGGCCAGGTGAAATGGCCTGTACAGAACGTAGTAGGGGCCCGACCCCATGCGCAGGTACTCCAGGTCCCTGCGGACGGGTCCGTCCGGTACCCGCACGACCACAAACACCCCGGGTGCAACGTCCCCCACGGCGTACTCCACAACCCCACTGCGTGTGAGGATGCCGCCCTCAACCTCCGGCACGAAAACCCGAGCCAGCTCCGTGCGCTTCACCGCAGGTCCGTGCATCCCGGGTCGGTCCACCGTGAGCCCCGTGGCGTTTGCAAGCGCGGCCATCTCCGCCATGGTCTTCGTCCCGTCCACGAACTGCGTCAGCATCCGTGGGTTCATGCCCCACCGGGCAGCTTCTGCCGCCACGGCGGCAGGTGTGGCACGGCGATCCAGCCGGTTGTTCTTACCCTTGCCCGCGCACACGACTTCGAACCCCAGCGTGCGGGCGAAGTCCACCATCTCGCACAGCACGGCAGGCTCGTCGCCCATCCCGACGGTGTACACTCTGTTCGCGGAACGGAACAGGTAAGCCAGCACCGGGCCCACTGTCGCGTCCAGCTCCACGTTCATGGTGACCAGCGTCTTGCGGCCCCTCAGGGTCGCAGCCGCGATGCGCGCGCCAACTTCCGGATCCCCGGTGGCGTCCACAACCACCTCAGCGTGCTCGAGCAAAAAAAGTGAGAAATTCGGCGTCACCGCGACCCGTCCCTCGCGGATCACCCGGCCCGCCTCCTCAGCCGTCCCAACCACCTCCGCGGTCAGGCCCGCCTCGGAGATCGCCTCCCAGGCCCGCTCCAAAAGACGCTCGGACACGGCGGTTACCCGCAGACCGGGCAGGCGCGCCAGTTGGCGAATCACACCCCTGCCCATCTGGCCGGCCCCCACGACAGCCACACGAACCCGCCGACCCTCGCGTTCCAGTACCTGAAGGCGATCCAGAATCATCCCCAGTAGCTCTCCTCCGAGAAAATCTCCGACGTTAGCAGGGCCGCATCCCAGGGTACGGACCTGTGCCAGGCCCTGGACCCCTGCGAACCACGTCGATCCAGGGCTTTCTCAAGGAGCGAGTCAGCGTCACGACCATCCCCCCAATCCACCAGCATCCGCCAGCGCGAGCGCGCTGCTGGACATGCCACTCCCGCCGGAAAGCCATTTTTGCACAATTGTTCATTATTGAACAAACTGCTCCGCTGCTCCCTTACCACATATCCGGGATAAGCGCAAGGGGGCGCAGCCTCGAAAACTGTGGAAACGCGAGGGCGGTGTGCCTTCCGGCTTCTGGTGGACCAGGAGTAGGCGAGCCGGCAAAACCGCCGCCTGGCCCGACTCTTAACCAGGCCAGGCTGCGCCTGCCCGCCTGCCTGGAGGACGTCGACTACCGCCACCCCCGGGGCCTGGACCGCTCCCTCCTCCGCAGCCTGTCCACCGGCGACTGGCTCCGCGCCCGCCAAAACGTGCTCATCACCGGCCCTACCGGCGTGGGTAAGACTTTCATCGCCTGAGCCCTGGCCAACGCCGCCTGCCGCCAGGGGTTCACTGCCCGCTACTACCGGGTGCCCCCCTCTCCTGGCCGAGCTCGGCATCGCCCGGGGCGACGGCTCCTACCCCAGGCTCCTCAACCAGCTGGCCCGCATCGACCTCCTGGTCCTCGACGACTGGGGCCTCGCCCCCTTCACCGACACCCAGGGCCGTGTACCTCCTGGAGGTGCTCGACGACCGCGCCCAGGCCCGCTCCACCATCGTGGCCAGCCAGCTGCCCCCGGACCACTGGCACGGCCTCCTGTCCGATCCCACGGTGCCGGACGCCATCCTCGACCGCCTGGTCCATAACGCCCACAACATTGCCCTCAAGGGGGAATCCATGCGGAGGGTCGCGAACCAGTTACAGCAAAGTGACCGCGGAGGGCGACCAGAAATGCCAGCGTCGCTCCTCCGAGGTTCCGTCAAAAAGTGTGTAAACACTCAGGCGGCGACCTCCTTCCCGGCGGCCTCGATCCCGTCCTCGTACCGCACCCCCACGTAAACCTTGGCCAGCAGCTCCGGGGCGTTCAGCCGCCGGAACCTCGTCTGGGCCACCATCAGCATCTTCCGGATCACCGCCGCAGCCCGCTCCACCTTCTTGAACCGCTTGGCCGCATCCGTCCGTAGCCGCAGCGCCGCAAAGGGGGACTCCACCACGTTGACGGTCCGCAGGTGCCGCCAGCGCTCCTGGGGGTACCGGTAAAACGTCACCATTCG
>JAVKGW010000018.1 GCA_031460175.1 Armatimonadota bacterium
GATGTAGGCGTCCACCTGGGCCACCACGTCGGCTCCTAGGCCACCCTCGCCCCAGACCACCACGTCCACCGTGCCCTGCCCTCGAGGGTGGTCATCCAGCACCCGCACCTTCGTTACCGCAGGATGGGCGGTGAGGGCCCAGAACTCGTAGGTGTGGCGGGTAGCCCCACCCCCCAGCTCCGCCCAGCGGGCTCGGCAGCGGGCCCTGAGCTCCTCATCGGTCTCTTCGTCCCGCCCCGCCTCCAGGAGCCAGTCGGGCGGGTTCGTGGCGCTCACTCCCGGCAGGGGGGTGTGCAGGATGGAAATGGCTCCAGCGGGCACGTTGTACCGGGAACCGGGACTTTCCGCTTGCACCTCCACGTCCAGCTGACCTCCCGATTGGAGCAGCCCTCCGGTGGTGTTTTGGTAAAGCAGCCCATCTGCGGTACCTAGCCACAGGTCGCCGGGCTGGATGTTGTAGGGGCCAAAACCGGGGCTTGCCGTCAGCCGCACCCGCCCGCGGGCAAACGTGGCCCGCTTCCGTTCCAGGGCGAAAAACTCCTCTGCCAACAGATCTAGCCATGGCCCCTGTGCCGTGGAGAGGTAGCCCCCCCGGGCAATCTGGGCGATAGTGCGCCAGAGGTCCTCCAGCCCTAGGGCTGGGGTTTCCACCGCCACGTGCCGGGCCACGCTCCCGGGCACGAAGTCGGTGAGGGGGAAGCCCTGGCGGGCGAGCTCGTCCAGGAGCATCTGCCGGAGCTCGTCCCGCCCTTTGGGGGTCAAGAGCTCATCCAGGGTAGGCATTGAGCACCTCCAGCCGCACCCGATCCACCCGGGCCACCAGTTCCACGGATCCCGCATCGGTTTCCGCCCGCACCCGCACCACCAACCGGTTTGGGGGTTCCGGGTGCACCTCCGCTTGGGCCAGCAGCACCCGGGAGTCCTTCTCGCACTCCTGCTCCACCAGGATGCGCACCTCCTCCAGCACCTCCGGGGTCAGAGCCTCGTTCACGTACTGGCGCAGGTCCAGCCCATAGTTGGGGGCGTACCATAGCGCCCCTCTGGGCGTGATGAGCCGCCGCAAAAGGGCTTCTCTCAGGTTGGCGAATCCTTCGCGCACCTGCCATGTGAGGTCGGGGATAGCTCCTATGTCTGTGCCGAGGTTCATCCGGAAAACACCTTCCCGCTACCGCTGATGATCTGCCCCACAGCGGCTCCCACCTGCACCAGGTCCCCCACCCGGGCCACGGGGGGGCCGCCACCGGCCAGCCGGATGAGGGGAGCGTCGATCTCCACCAGAGCTGGGTCCACCACCCGGGTGCGCCCCTGCTCGTCGTCCAGCCGCACCACCCGCCCTCCTTCCGTGCGCACCTCCACCACCGCCAAGCTCCCCGTCTGCCACAGGTAGGCGGCAGGGCGCTGCAGGTCACCCCCCTCGAACCCCAGCAGTACCCGGCTTTCCGGCTTCACCCGCACGTACGCCCCCGGCAAAAACAGCCGCAGGGGCACCCGCACCATGACCGGCAGGTGCGGAGCATCGGGACGCACGTCCAGGTGCATGTCTCCGTGGTCCTGGAGCACCGTGGCCGGGTACAGGGCCAAGGGGTCCGGCCCAGGGGCGACCAGGGCTCTGATGGCCTTCTGTGCTCGCTCACGCACGCCACACCTCCGTGACGAGCTCCCGCCCGATGCGGTGCACCACCCGCTCCACCCGCACCCGCTCCTCCTTCCCCCCCAGCCGGAGGGCCACCTCCTGGCCGGGCTCCACCTCGAGGTCCAGGGGCAACATCCACATCCCGGGGATGCGGGACTGAGCGGCCAGGGCCACGCCCCCCTGGCGCCACTCGCTTGGGCCCACATCCACCTTTCCATCTGGCGTCACTCTCCAACCCAGTCCCAGCGCTGTGCAGAGGCGCTGCAGGGCCACCCGAAGTGGTTCACCCAAACGCACCCAAACTGGTAGCAGCTGGGGGGCATCCAACTGGCCGGGTTCCTCCCCCCCATCCCGGATGGCGTCCCCCAGCACGACCCTAGCGGGCACGTTGCGGTAGTGCCGGGGGCGCAGGGAGGTGTTCAACTTCCCCTTGCCCCCCACCCACCGCACCAGGGGCCACCCATCTGGGGTGTGCTCCAGCCGCATCACCGTACCGACCAGGGTTAGGGTGCGGTCCTCCCCCCGCAGGGCGAGGGGATGCTGCTCCCCTTCATGCACCCGCACCTCCTCGTGGGGTACCCCCAGGAGCAGGGTGGCGTGGGGCCGCCCAACGCGGGGCCAGACCACCTCCCCGCGGGCGATGGGTTCTGGGCCGAGGGTGAACGCCGCCACGGCTACCTCCTGGGGGTTGGGGGGGATGCGGAGGGGCGCTCCAGCTCCAGCACGCTAGCCCCTTGGCCGATGGGCCCACTGGAGCTTCCGCTAGACTCTCCAGACTGCTGCTTTTTGGCCGCTTTGGTCTTGGTCTCGGGCCACCACTCCCGGAAGGTGAGCCGCAGCCGATAGCCCTCCCGCCAGTCCAAGGGTTCTTCCTCAATGTCCACCAGGTACGCCTCCTTGATGCCCCAGCGGTGCGTGGCGGGGTGCACAAGCTGCACGGGGGCGTGGCGCTCTGCCCCCCGACGGTTGCGATACACATCGGCGAACTGGCGCAAGCGGTCCAACTGCCGGAAATCGGCCACCCGCACTTCCACCTGAACCTCAGCGGGGGCGTACCCCAACTTGGTGCTCACCACGCCGTCCTGGCCCGGCACCTCAACGGTGGACTCCACGAGTCCTCCACCTCGCACCCGCACCCGCACCTGGCCCACGATGTCTGCTCGGGGGTCAGGGGCGATGCGCACGCGCTTAGCCCCCACCAGCACGATCTCGTCATGCGTCATGCCCCACCTCCGAAGCCAGGAGCTCCAGCCCACGCACCACGATGCGCCCAGCGCTCCAGTCGTCCAGCGCTTCCACCACCTCCCGAGCGATGGCCCGAGGGTCGTTGGCGCCATTGATGTGGATGTGCACGGTTGTTGGGGCAGCGCTGCCCTTCCAAGGAGCTTGCACCTGAAAGGGTGGAACCTGAACCTGGGGGACCTGAACCTGCGGGGCTTGCACAACCCGCATAAGCCGCGCCATGGACTGCTCCACCGGCTCCGTTTGCCCTAGACCAATCCCAAGCCCGGCCACCGCCGCCAGACCGATGCGGTAGAACTCCCGGCTCGGGGAACGGATACCCAGCGCATCCCGGGCACCTTGGCCGATGGCACCGGCAATGCGCTTCCCCCACTCGTAGGTCTGGCGGACCGCACTTCCCGCCACTTCCAGCCCCTTCAGGATCAGGTCACCGCCTGGCACAGAGCGCACCACCGACTTCAACCCCTCCACAAAACGAGCCCCAACGTCACGAACAGCCCCTACGATACGCTCCGGCAAGGAGCGGAACCACTCCCATACCGCTCGCCCAGCACCTAGAGCAACGTTCACAAACCCAGTCCATGCGGACCTCACTTGCGAAGCCAGCGTGCCCCACAGCTTGCCGAAAAACGCCTTGATGCTGTCCCAGTTGCGGATGATGTAGCCCACGGCAAACGCCGCCGCCGTAGCCACCAGCCCCCAGGGGGTGGCCAGCCGGAGGATGGTTAGCGCCCCCATGCCCAAGCGGGCCAGCATGGGGCCCATGCTGGAAGCCGCGGCCATCATGGCGGCTCGGTGGGCCACGGCGTAGCGCATGGCGGCCAACGCCACACGGCCAAACCACAGCACCGATAGCCCACCCCAGCGCACCACGCTTCCCGCCATGCCCAGGGTGAGGAGGTTGAGAAGCCGCCACGCTCCGGCCAAGGCGATGCCCATGCCGATGAGCCGGAAGCCAGAAGCGGTGGAAGCCTCCATGCCGCCCGCAGTGCCTCCGAGCGCTTGGGCCACGGCGTTTAGAACGGGGGCCACGGTTTGGGCCACGCTTTGAGCGGCTCGGATGCCGTCCATGACCCCGCGCCACGTCTCCACGATGGCGGGGCGGATGCGCTGCCACGCCAGGCTCACCTGGGCAATCGTGCGCTCCACGCTGTCCAGGAAGCGGTTCAGGTTGGCTTCGGCCCTCGAGGGGTCGGTGGCGTCGGCGAGGCTACCAAACACGCCCCTAAACGCCCCGCCGATGTAGCGCTCCAGCATGGCCTTTAACCGCTGCCCCGTGCGGCTAGGGGTGTCGGGGTCGGTGAGGGCTACCAGGTTAGCCAACACGTTGCGCACGGGGTCAACGTTGATGTCCATTAGGAGCTCCGTGGGCCGGGAGCGGAGCGTGGACCACAGCCCGGAGATGGACCGGCTCGTGAGGTCCATGAGCTTCCCCAGCTGCCCGCCAGAAATGGTATCGCGTATGGTTTCCAGGACCGCCACGACGCCCAGGTCAGCCGAGATGCGCCCCGCTTCCTGCAGTTTGCGCACCTCATCGGTCGTCCTCCCGATCCTTTTCGCGATCACCTCGTAGACCTTGCCGCGAGACACCCCGGCTTCGGCCAGCTGATCTAGCTCCTCGCCCTGCAACCGCTGTTTGGCCCGGATTTGCCCGATGGCGCGGAGCGCTCGGTCAATGATCTCCTTACTGAACCCCTTCAGAGCGGCCAGGTCGCCCACGGCCTTGAGCACCACCGGGATTTCCGCCGGCTTGAAGCGGTCGGTCAGCAAACGCTGGTACGCGTCAATGACGTCCCGGGTCTCAAAGGGGGTGCCGGCGGCGAACCTGACCGCCTCCCGCATCATCCGCTCCGCCTCCTCGCGGCTGCCTAGGAGGGTCTGGAAGGCGATGAGGGTGTTCTCCTTAAACGAAACCGCGTCTATGACGAGCTTGGCCCCGTACCCCGCCGCCCCGGTGATGAGGAGGTTGCGGAGGTTGAAAACGCTGGAGGAGAGGGCGGCCATCTCCGCCCGGGCCCTGGCCGCCCCGGAGGCGAGGGCCGCGAACCCTCCACGGGCCGCCCCCACCCCTGCCAGGGCCAGGGAGAGGGAGCGGGCGGCGTAGCCTGCCCCCCTGAACTCCGCCCCCATGCCCGCGCTGGCCGCGCGGGCGGCGGAGGTAGCCCCCACCACCGCCCGCTGGAACTCCCGCACCTGTCTGACGGCGGCGGTGAGTCCGGCGACCT